>JAKSUY010000049.1 GCA_024408495.1 Bacilli bacterium | reverse complement strand
GATAAACTTGATGTGTATAATAAAACGCTTTCATCAGCATCATATTTACCAGTATTACTTACTTTAACGCTTACAAGATATTTATTAGCGTTTTTCTTAACTTTAAGATCAGAATATTTAAAGCTCGTATAGCTTAAACCATCGCCAAAATTAAATAGAGGGCTCTTATCCATATAAACATAATCTTGTCCACCATGCTTAAGTGAACCAGAACGATTATAGACTCCTCTAAGAGGTTTACGATTATAATAAACTGGAATTTGACCAACGGTGCGAGGGATTGTAAAGGTTAATTTACCAGATGGGACTACTTTACCTTTTAAAATATCCGCAACGGCTAAATTACCATTCATTCCAATACCAAAGCAATATAACAAAGCATCAATGTCATCAATTTCTTCATTAACTGTGCACGGTTTACCTTCATATATTAAGAATATCTTCTTAGCCTTACATTTTCTTAATGCATTAAATACGACTTTTTGGGTAAGAGATATTTGAATATCATCAGTATCATAACCTTCATTAGATGTACATGCATCGGGTAAATTAATTGGATTATTCATCCCACCATTTTCGCCACCGGAATATCCTTGCGCATTATTTCCGCCCGCAAAGACAATCACATCCGCCCAATGATTAGCCAATTCAGTAGCTTTATCTAATTGTTTTTGATTTACATTTAAGAAATTACAACAAGGAATAACTTTTACATTATTCTTTCCAAATACTTTAATAAAAGCTTCGTCAGTTTTAATCGCTTTAGAGGCTGCACAAGTATTGGCGTATTTACCATTATCCGCAAACGGATAAAAAACAATACCGCCTAATTGAGCAATTGAAGCATTAGGTCCAACTAATAATATTTTTGTACCTTCTTTTAAAGGTAAAACATTTTTATTTTTAAGTAAGGTAATACCTTTACTAGCGATTTCATAAGTTAAATCTCTCGCCTCATCACTCATTACTTTAAATTCATCGATTTCTTTTGTGTAGTCTTCATCAAATAAACCAAGTTTAAATTTATTAGTGAGAATTCGTTTTACCGCTTCATCGATTAATTTAATATTAACTTCCTTGTTTTGAATCATTTCTTTCATGTGGGAGCCATAGGCATCTCGTCCACATGCTTCAATATCAATTCGTGCATTTAAGAAAGCTTTGCCTAAAAGTTTTTCGCTTTTCGCTACGTTTTGGTGGCGGTTAAAACAAATACCGCCTAAACCATAATCAGTAATTACATCACCATTAAAATGAATTTCATCTCTTAAAACTTTCTTCATCCAAAGTGGATCAATACCGGCGGGAATACCATCGACTTCGTTGTAGCAATTCATTACTCCCATCGCACCGGCTTCAATACATTCTACGAATGGTGGTAAGAAATATTCTCTAATTTCTCTTTCTCCTAAATGAGCGGTACCCATATTAAGTCCACCTTCAGGCATCGAATAAGCAATATAATGTTTAATTGTGGCTTCAATTCCTTCTTTTTGTAAGCCTTTAACACTTTCTGCGCCAAACTTACCTACTAGATAAGGATCTTCACCATAATCTTCACCACATCTTCCCCAACGTCCATCACGCAATAAATCAACATTAGGTGAATATACACGGTTAAAGCCTAATTGTTTTAATTCCTTTCCTTCAATATGAGCGGCTTTTTTCGCTAACGATAAATCGAATGTTGCGGCTAAACATCCATTAGTAGGAAAAATAGTCGTATACGGAGTAGGCGCTCCGTGTACGCATTCAGTAGAAATAAAGGCGGGAATACCTAATCTAGTTTTTTCTTTTAAAAAACGTTGAATGTTATTGAAGTGCTTAATCTTAAAACCAAGATAAGTATAAAATTCACTGTGGATTTTATTTTCACCTTTTTTAATAAATTCCATAGTTTGCTCAGGTGAATAAATACAACCATAACAATGCATTTGTTCTAATTTTTCATCAAGCGTCATTCGACTTAATAAATCTTTAACTCTAACTTCAATAGGAAGTTTAGGATTTTTATATTTCATCATCCTTGATACTCCTTCAAATAGTAGGCTCGAGTATGGGCTACTCTCCCGTTTTTATCCTTAACGGTAATCCTAAAATAAGGTTCGTCTTTATCAATGTTAAAATCCGCTTTTACTAGATTCTTACCACATACATGCATGAAGCGACGCATATAACCAACAAGAATTATATTAACCGCGGATGAACACTCAACGAATACTTTCATCTCTTTAGTATCAACATACAAAGATTTGATGATAGGACCATTACTTGCATAAATGTTTCCATCCTTCATCGCTTTAAATACTTCGCTATAAGTTAATTTATTAACTCCAATGTAATTAAAACCACCAAACGAACCTTCAAAGCCACCGTGGTAATTATGATTATCATCTCCCATCGTGCAAACCAATTTATGTCCATGGCGAAGCATATCATCGTAGATGTTAATACAATATTCCGCGCCAGTTTCAATTTCCGTCATATAATTTAAAATTTCAAGCGACCATAAACCCTTTAAGTCAATATAATCATCTCTGGTGTTAAGAGACCAATTGGGGTGATTAAATTGCACTAAAAAACCAGCCTTATTAGCACGGTCAATTGTTTCTTGAACACTCTCTTTAGTCAAAGTGCGATTATAGCCATCGTATTTAATTTTATTAGGAGCGTATTTGCTAACATGATATTCTCTGATATTTTTTGGTCCAGTTGCGATATGAAATGTATTGTGAGGGTCTTTACTAAATAAATTTAAGTGAATGGTTTTCTGCGTATCACTATTAAGTGAATATTCGGTTGAGGTTAGAGCGACAAAATCTTTATCGCATAAATAAGAATTATCAAATAATAATTCATGATCAGTATAAGCAACTATTTGATATCCCTTAGCCTTATAATATTTTTTAATTTCTTCTGGAGTAAAATATCCATCCGAATGATTCGTATGGCAATGAAGGTTAGCTTTGCACCATCTTAAATTAGGATTAATTAAATACTTTTTCATTAATATAATTATAGTTTAGATTTATAACATGTCATCCACTAAGCGAATATCATCTAATTTAAAGCTACGTGACATATTATGAAAATCCCAACGGCAAAGGGTTTCATTTTCATTACCATAAGCTTTTTGAGCTTCATTTGTAGTAAGTGCGTCTAATGGTAATACTACTTCAAACCAATTATCGTGCTCCATCTTAACACCAGTCGCTACTACAGTACCTCCGCTTTCACTAGAATCAGTAACTGTAAATGAACTATTATCAGAAGTGAAATGGAAATAATAATAAGTAGTTAAGCGATTCCAATTACTAGTCGGACCTTCAGGCGCACCAGGATTAGCGTTAGTGCCCATAAAAGAGAATTCATTTACTTCGCCTTCTTTCTTCATTCCATACGCAAGACGTTTAACTTCAAAGTGCAATGATTTATTAACGTTCTTCCAGTTATTACAAGAAACAAATCCTTCCGTATCCTTAAACGAACATGAATCTTCACATCGTTTCGCATTTTCGTGTCCTGGATAATCGTCATCATCTGGATTTTTAATAATATTAAAGGTAGTTGTACATTCACCTTTATAATTATGCGCACCTTTTCCTGAAGGAATAATAGTTAAGGTTGCGTTATTTCCAATCTCAACATTATTTTCATAAGTATAAATAATATCAGCGGTTTCTGTTAAAGATTGTCCATTAAGAGTAACGCTCGGTTTTGGTCTAACTGGAAGTCCGTTGTTAGGTTGATCTTCAACTTTACTAATAACCGCATTTGATAAATCAACTTGATCTTTTTCGGTAATTTCTTCAAATTCAAAATGAACATTAGTAATTGTGAAAGTGGCAGTTGCGTTATGGAAATACACGATTCGAAGGGTTTCATCTCCATACGCCACTTCACCTGCTCCTTGGTTAAGAGAAAAGTCGGTAACATCTGCTTCAAAGTGATATTTATTACCTTCAATTTGGGTTAATGTTCCTACTGTAGTTGATTTACTACTAGCATTAATATCAACATTAGCGGTTAAACGATTCCATCCGCCTTGTCTTGTATCTTCTTCAACCGACCCTCTCATTAAATTTGTACCTTGTAAGTTAAGTTGAACAGTTCCTGAATCCGGTAATTCAATATCAAAATGTAATTTGGCACCACTATGACGCCAATAAGGTAGAACATACGGATGATAAGGGAAGTCAGCTTTACTTGCCTCCGTGCCGTTCATCGTATAACTAACATCTTCGACTCGAGCATATTCTAATTTGTCTACTCCACTACCATCGATTGTAAGAGTTAATCCACCTAGTGGGTGACGGAACGAAACACCTTCATCGTCATCACCATCGCTTGATTTCATACCATGCGCTAAAGTGATGCCGTTATACGTGTTATAGTAACCATCTTCGTGGTCATGCCCACAAATCATGGTTTTACTAGATCCAAGTTCTTTCATTTTATTAAATAATGCATGGTCGCCACACACTAATGGATCTTGACCAAGGAACCCAACAACATCGTGACATTCTTTTGATAGACTTATATCATAAGCATCCTTATATTCTTGAATTGGAATGTGATCAAAGACTACTGAAGGAACGGTGCCACTACCATATAACTTATTAGCATACGTAATAGCATCATTATAGAAAGTAACATTAGAATCCACTAAACCATTAGTCTTCGAATCAAGAATGACAAAAGTTTCAACTAGATTTCCATTTTTATCACCGACGTTCACTACATAATTACTTTTGCCTTGTACATTAGATGGTCCTTCTTTGAATAAGCAATTATTGCATTGACTAAATATCTCCATTAAATAATCAACCCCAACGGTTTTTTTCGTCCACGAAGGATGATATTCAACATTATCGTGATTACCAAATAGTGGCGCCCAAGGGATATTCTTACTATCAATGTATTCAAGAATAGTTTTAGAACTTTCTTTGGCATCGTAATCTTTGTGATCATTAAGAATATCACCAAGGATAACAATCATATCGGGTTCTTCTTGCTCTACTAAAGTATCGATAATATGTTTAGTTAAAGTTAAATCATTGCCATCATGAAGTTGGATATCCGCAAAATTAAGAACCTTAAATTCTTCATCTTGCATCATGACATAACTACAATATTTTTGCATTGGATCAGATCCATCTATATCCGCTTTAATAGTTACATTGCTATTAACGACAAATGAATAGGCTTTATCAGTAGAAACCACATCATCGCCAATTTTCCAAGATTTAAAAATGCCTAATTCTAGTTTTGGAGTTACGGTTATAGTTGTGCCAGCTTCATAAGTTCCGCTGCCATTACCATTAATTACACTAACCGTATATTGAGCAACATCAGTAAAAGTAGCCTCTAAAGTAATATCTTTTTCTAAAGTAAAGGTGTATGGATTAGCATCGGAAACAAATTTATCTTCGCTTTGCCATTCCTTGAATGATTTATGTTCGGGAACGGTTGCGGTAACCGTTACACTAGTACCAATATTAAAGGTTCCTCCACCGGTACCATTAATTACAGTTACGGTTGCGGTCTTAGCTTTAGCGCCCCCACCACACGAAACTAGTGCTCCAAGTGATAACACAAATGGAAGAAATTTAGTAAATGGTTTTTGCATACTAATTATCTCCTGATAATTCTTATGGTTAAATAATACCATTTTTTAACTTAGTTTAAAAATTAGATTTTAAGGCATTTTAGAAAATGCTCAGAAGTAAATAATATTTTTAGAAAAAATATGCTTAAGTAACTTTTTAGGCATTTTGTTCTAAATTAACTATAATATTCTTGATTTAACTAAACAAAATGTTTTAGGAGATTGATATGAAAAAGATTAAAGTTGCGATTATCGGCGGTGGAAGTCGAGGAATTGATGTTTACGGAACTCTTTTTAAAGATTCTCCTCACTATGAAGTAGTCGCTCTTTGTGATAAACGTCCAGTCCGTTTAGCGCTCGCTAAAAAGATGTTTAAGTTACAAGATAACTGTTTATTTAATAACGAAAAAGATTTTTTTAGTAAAAAATTAGGCGATTTATGTGTAGTCGCTACTCAAGATCAAGATCATGTTAATCACACTATTAAAGCCCTTAAATTAGGATACGATGTTCTTTGTGAAAAACCGATTACCCCGAAGAAAAGCGAAGCGCTTAAATTATTACAAGCGCAGAAAAAATACAACAAAAAAGTGGTTATATCCCATGTATTACGCTATGCACCAGCATATTTAGAAACCGCAAAACTTATTGATCAAGGAACGATTGGTCAATTAGTCGATATTCATGCCATTGAACAAGTTGGTTATTGGCATCAAGCTCATTCATTCGTCCGTGGTAATTGGCGCAATTACAAAACCACTTCACCCATGATTCTTGCCAAATGTTGTCACGATATGGATTTATTACAATATTACGCGAAGAGTCGTTGTAAATGTATTAGTAGCATGGGATCATTAGCTTTCTTTAGAAAAGAAAACAAACCTAAAGGTGCAAGTAATCGTTGTGAAACATGTAAATATATTGATACTTGTCCATATAGTGCAAAAAATCTTTATATTAAACGCTTTAAAGAATTAGGCTCTCCTAAAAACGGGTGGCCGTTTAATGTCGTGTGTGTTAATTATCCATTAAACGAAGCACGACTTAAAAAAGCCTATGAAAATAGCAATTATGGTCAATGCGTTTTTGCTTGTGATAACAATGTAGTTGACCATCAAGAAAGTATCATTACTTTTGAAAACGGAGTAACCGCTAACTTATGTATGGTAGCCTTCACTGATAAAGTTGGGCGCATTTATCGTTTCCATGGTACGCTTGGAGAAATCGATTTAGATGAAGAACGTCAATTAATTAGCATTAAAGTATTTGGTAAAAAAGAGAAAATTATCAATTTTGATAAACTTATCAGTAAGAATAAAGGTGGACACGGAGGAGGAGATGCGGGTTTAGTTAAAGCCTTATACGAAATCTTAACTGGCCATGCTGATGCATCCACCGCTTTAGCCTCATCAATTGAAAGTCATTTAATGTGTTACGCTGCGGAAGAAAGTAGACTCAAAAACGGACAAGTAATTTTCTTACACAAAGATTAATTTCTTTATAAATAATCAAAAAGCGCCCAGCGAAGGGCGCTTTTCATTTTAATGTTTATTAGCGAGGGCTCATGCCGCTTTTCTTAATGATTTCGTCTTGAACGAATCTTGGGCATTCGCCATAACGTAAGAATTGCATCGTATAGTTGCCACGTCCTTGCGTAAAGCTACGTAAGTCAGTAACATAACCAAACATTTCCGCTAACGGAACTTCAGCTTCAACAATTTTCGCGTTACCACGTTGTGATTCACCAGTCATTTGACCTCTACGACGAGAGATATCACCGATGACATCACCATAATATTGTTCAGGAACCGTAACTTCAACCTTCATAATTGGTTCAAGAATTACGGGTGAACATTTCTTGGCGGCTTCTTTTAAGGCAAGCGAGGCCGCAATCTTATAAGCAGCTTCACTACTATCAACTTCGTGGCTAGAACCATCAAATAACGTCGCTTTTACATCAATTACTGGATAACCAGCAATTAAACCTCTATTCATCGCATCCACTAAACCTTGTTGAGTCGGTTTAATGTATTCGCGTGGAACACTTCCACCAACTACGTTATCAACAAATTCAAAGCCTTTACCTGGATTTGGTTCAAACTTAATCCACACGTGACCATATTGACCACGACCGCCAGATTGCTTAATGTATTTACCTTCACAATCCGCTGGGACTCTAATCGTTTCACGATATCCGACTTGTGGTGCACCAACATTAACTTGAACACCAAATTCACGTTTCATACGATCAACGATAATATCAAGGTGAAGTTCACCAACACCAGCGATAATGGTTTGACCCGTTTCGGCATTGGTATGAACCTTAAAGGTTGGATCTTCTTCGGCTAACTTAGTTAGGGCAATTGCCATCTTATCTTGATCTGCTTTAGTTTTTGGTTCAACCGCTTGTTCAATAACGGGTTCTGGGAATTCCATCTTCTCAAGAACCACGTCGAGCTTTTCATCAGCTAAAGTATCACCAGTAGTGGTACCTTTTAAACCAACGACTGCGCCAATATCACCTGCGTGTAACGCATCCACTTCTTGACGATGGTTGGAGTGCATTAACACAACACGAGCGATTCTTTCTTTTACACCTTTAGTAGTGTTCATGACATAGCTACCACTCTTAAGCGTCCCACTATAAACACGAACATAGGCTAATCGACCAATGAATGGGTCAGTAGCAATTTTAAAGGCTAAAGCCGCTAATGGTTCATTATCATCTGGTTTACAATGATATTCTTTATCATCTGCTTGATTAATACCTTTTGCAGGTGGAATATCAAGCGGGCTTGGTAAATAGTCAACAACACCATTAAGGAGTAATTGAATATTCTTATTCTTATAAGCTGAACCACAGAACACTGGGAAGAATGTACCAGTTAAAACGGCCTTACGAATAGTCTTCTTGATCATTGGAATATCTGGTTCCTTACCATCAAGGACTAACATCATAAGTTCATCATCAAAGGCCGCTAAAGCTTCGAGAAGCTTTTGACGGAGTTGTTCAGT
>JAKSUY010000048.1 GCA_024408495.1 Bacilli bacterium | reverse complement strand
ATCATTTCATCAGTTATTGCTTGTAACACTTCCTTAGTGTTACCAGTAGCGATTAAATAATCATCTACTTTATAATCAATCCAAGCTTTATCGATATTGTCGCTAAAACGAGATCTATTTTTATTATTAGAACATGATGTTTGACTTAATAGGCTAATCACAACCCCGAATACTAATAAAATTCTTTTCATATAATTCTTTACTAATAATATTAGTATACCTTACCTAATAACAATTAAAAACTTTAATTCTTATCGGCAATCAAAAAGTTAAAAATCATATAAAAATCGTTGTATTTATTGCCGATTAAAAGAAAAATTAACGGCAAGATATAAACTAAAAATAAATGTAAAAAATCTTGTATATTTTGCCGTTAATTGTTATAATATTATTGTTTAAATATGAAATATTTAACTAGTCGGCAAATAGCCAAGAAGTGGCACATATCAGAAAGAAGTGTTCGTAACTACTGTATTTTAGGTCGCGTACCCGGCGCAATCCAAGGAGAAAGGATTTGGTTAATTCCTGAAAATGTCGAGAAACCCAAAAGACAAATTAGACATACAAATAGAGATAAGAGTTTATTAGAGATATTAAAAGAAGAAAAAGCAAGTAAACTTCCTGGGCGTATTTACCATACTCTTCAAATTGAAATGACATATAACTCTAATCATATTGAAGGATCGAAATTAACTCACGATCAAACACGATATATTTTTGAGACTCATACAGTTTCTTTTGATAAAAAAGGAAGTCCACTAGTTAATGATATTATTGAAACCGTTAATCATTTTCGTTGCATTGATTTAGTGATTGACGCTGCTAACTATAAATTAAGTGAAGCCTTTATTAAGCAATTACATTTTACCTTAAAAGTTAATACTATTGATGCAATGAATCCTGATTTTAATGTTGGGACATATAAGAAACTTGAAAATATAGTTGGAGGTGTTGATACCATCCCTCCTAATCGTGTTGCGTATGAAATGGCTAGACTTCTTAAGGAATATAACGAAAAAGAAAATATTACCGTTTATGATATTATTGATTTTCATAAACGCTTTGAATCAATTCATCCGTTTCAAGACGGGAATGGCCGAGTTGGTCGTTTAATTATGTTAAAAGAATGTTTGAAACATAATATTGTTCCAATTCTTATTACGGATCAGTTTAAAGATTTTTATTATCGGGGTCTAAAAGAATATAAACACGAGAAAGGATATCTAATTGATACTTGTTTAAATGGACAAGATATATTTAAAAAGTATCTAGATTATTTTCATATCAAATATAATAAGTAAAGGAGAAACTTATGGAAAATTTAATTAAGTTCTTAGAGAGTAGACACTCAGTCAGAGAATATCTCGACCGAAAAATTGAAGATGATAAACGTGTCATTATCACTGATTTAATTGATGAGATTAATCGTGAACACGGAACCCATTTTGAAGTGTTCTTCGATAAGCCCGAAGCCTTCACTTCGATTATCGCTCGTCATACATTGAAGGGCTGCCAAAACATTATTGTCTTTTATCATGATGATCCAGTTGAGGCTGGATATTATAGCGCGAAGATTTTATTAAAGCTTCACGAATTAGGGATTGCCACTTGCTATGTGGGAGCTTCTTATAAAAAACGTATATTTGAAAAAGATGATCAAACCATTCAATGCGCATTAGCCTTTGGCTATGGCGCTAATGTTGGTCATCCACATAAAAATAAAGATATTGATAAATTAATTAAGATTGAAGGTAATAAACCCGCTAATTTTGATTTTGTAGTTAGAGCCGCGATGAGTGCACCTACTGCAATGAATCTTCAACGTTTTAAAATTGTCGCAAAGGATAATGAAATCGATGTTGAATTAACTAACAAGACTCCGTTTGCGGAATTTGATTTAGGTATTATTCACTATTACGTCGATTTAGCGGAAAAGAATTAATAAAGATTGTCTCTACTAGGTTTCACTGGAACAGGATCGCCATATTCATATTTAGTGGAAGTTTTTATAGACTTTCTAGTAGTACCGCTAATCGCTTCTTGATAAGTAATACGTCCGTACTTATCAAATTCTCTAAATATTACGGATGCAACAGAACTTTCATCGAACGAAACATTAGTAGTAAAATATGCTTGATTTTCGTTAGCGTGATATAAATTATTCACGGTTTTAGATAAATCCCATTTTTCTTTTTCAGTGCTTTCAATATCTAATTCATAAACAATTGAAGAAGTTGGGCGGTTAAAATCATCATACTTAGCCTCATTTATGCGTCCTCTTGTTAATTGTTTAGCCTCTTTATCGGAATAATAGTAAATTTTTTCATAAACCGATGCTCCTTTCTTATTAGACTCGGCCGAACCAAGTAATAAGTTAACAGTTTCTTCGGTAGATCCATCTTCGTTATAATTCTTTACAACGTTAAGACGCATAATGTCTTCATGGGTTTCATCTACGTATTTTCGTAATGTTTCGCTATAAAGGTCTGCCTCTAACCTTTCTTTACCTGTTTCGTCGTATACGTAGCGCTTACCTTCGGATTTAGCGGGAGAATCATATCCTTTATTACCTATGACTCCTTCGGAAGTACGAATCTTCTTTTCTTTCAATTTACCATTTATATATTGTTTGTCTTCCCCGCTATTAACTGTTTTTTTGCCCTCAACTGAATAAGTATTTTCGTATTCATCATAAGAAGAATATAATTCTACAACTATTCCATCTTCTATGTATTGAGTTTCGACATATTCTGTTCCTTTATCATCGGTTTCAAATGTGGCTTTTTGTATATCTTTTCTAGTTATTTTTCCGTTACCATCTTTAACGGTGATTTCTCCATCTGTAACTCGATTCTTTTCATCAAGTTTAAGGATAAATTCCTCTGTTTGGGTTAGTTCGCCTGTGCTCGGGTTGTATGCTTTAGAAATACTACCAGTGCGGTACCAATCACTGTTATAGGTAATAGTTTGTTCTCCAACTAATTTATCATCTCTATAATCAGTAATTTTAGTTGGATTATTAAGATATCTTGGCGCAAGTGCTGGTTGGTTATTATCATTAACCGCCTTATAAATTAATACACTACTAAGAGCAATCACTGCTACGCCTAAAAGCGCACAAGCAGAAATTAAAATTGGATGAGCTCCGTGAGCGGTCTGCTTAATCGACTTAGCGACTAACCCCGCTTTTAGATCTTTATAAAAGATTTTCTTTGCATCTTCAATTGGATCTTTAGATTTGGTAAAAATAAAGTAAGTTCCTTCTTTACCATCTAACAAGAAAGTTACTCTTACTTCCTTATAATCTTTTTTAATTGAATTGATTTGCTCAAAGCGAACATTAGATATTTTATTGTTCATAATGTATCTCCTTTTCTCTAATTAATATGATATTAATTAAGTCATAATATTTCAACATTAAAAAAACTATAACTTGCATAATTAAATAATTATGCGAAGATATATAGGCGAGATAAATTATGACATGGTATGACTACGTATACCTTATCATTGCATTAATCATTATCGTTTTAAGCTTGCTCCAAGGCGGTAAAAGTGAAGGTGCATCTGGCGCGATTACCGGTGGAGGACTTAACGTTTTCGCTAAGACTAAAGAAAGAGGTAGCGAGAAAGTTATTACTTGGTTAACCTTTGGTTTTGCGATTGTTTTCTTCTTCTTAGCGATTTTAATTAGCGCGATTCAACCTGCTACACCTGAACCAGAACCCGAACCAGAAAAATTAGCAATGATTGCTTCTACTTTATCTTCAATTCTTTAATTTATTTGTTAAAAAGCAATAAACTATCTTTTAGATAGTTTTTTTGTTATATAATACTAGTATTATGATTATCAAAGATTACGTTAATAAAAGAAAAAATGAACTTAAAGAAGAAATTAGCAAGCTTAATGAGAAGCCTTGTTTAATTATTATCCAAGTGAACAATGATCCCGCTAGTGATGCTTATGTACGCGGCAAACTTAAAGATGGTGCGGAAGTTGGTGCGAATGTCATCCTAGATAAACAACAACCAACCATTTCTCAAGATGATTTAATTAAACTCATTAACAAATATAATAACGATCCAGAAGTGCATGGATTAATCGTTCAAATGCCACTTCCTAAACATATTAACGAAAATATTATTAAATTATCTGTTAATCCTAAAAAAGACGTTGATGGTTTCCATCCAATGTCTACTTTTTCTCCTTGTACGCCTAAAGGAATCATTGATTATCTAAAAAGCGAAAAGGTGGAGATTATGGGTAAGAACGCGGTTGTGATTGGAAGAAGCAATATCGTAGGTAAACCAATGCAAATCTTATTACGTAATGAATCTGCGAACGTTACTCAATTACATAGTAAGACCACTCGAAGCGATATGGAATTTTATTTAGCGCATGCTGATATTATTGTAGTGGCAGTCGGCCATCAGCATTTCTTAGACCACACCTATAAACTTAAAGAAAGTGCAGTAGTCGTGGATGTAGGTATTAACCGTGATGAAACTGGTTTACATGGAGATGCAGAACCTAATTTAAAAGTAAGATTACAAACACCCGTTCCTGGTGGTGTTGGTTTATTAACTCGTTTAACGTTACTTGTTAATTTATTGGAGGCATATCATGGAATTTAACATTAAGAATAGTTATGTCTATGGACTTGAAAGAGCAGTGAAAGCAAGCGGTAATCCGATGCGTACTGAAATTGATAATAGTCCATGCGATGAAAAAGATTTTGTACGTGGCGCAAAACTTGGTGGTGCAAGAAATGGAGAAGGTCACGATAATTATCTAAAGGGCATTCTAGTGCACTTAGATGTAACCGCGCCTTTATATTGGTGGAAACAAGCGCAAAGATATCATTGGTTTGATTTTGTTTCTAGCCAATCAACTATGCATTGTCTACTTAAATTTAAAGTAGGAGATCAATGTGTAAAAGAAACTGATCCTAGAGTGATTGCGATTGCACAAGAAAAAGCGGATGAAGTTTTAAAAATGGAATTAAATGATCCGAATAGAACCGCGAAATGGAGAGAACTAGTTGCGACGCTTCCGAGTGGATTTTGTTTAGGCGCAACGATGACTACTAATTACCAACAATTAAAAACGATGTATTTACAAAGACGCCATCATAAATTAAGTGAATGGCATGTATTTTGTAAGTGGTGTGAAGGCTTACCGCACTTTGTGGAATTAACTGGTGTAGATAAATTATGACCGAGAAAGAATTAACCATCTATAAGAAGAAATACGCAAAACTAATTGCCGTTATTGGAATCAATGATTGTAAAGGTCGAGTATGCCAAGTTCAGGCGGATTTAGATGACCCTGAATTTGTAACTTATGTCGTTGAAGAACTTTATAATCGAGGCGCTAGACGAGTTGAAGTTACTTGGCTATATCGTCCGGTTTTTAGAACAATTTACAAACATACTTCTAAAGAAGAATTAATGAATGTTTATTCTCCCGAAATTGCGCGTTTTAAATTTGAAGCGGATGAAAAAGTTCCATCTATAGTTCTAGAATCTGAGTCGCCTTATTGGATGGAAGGAATTGATCCAGTCAAAGTCGCGGATGTAAAGAAAGCGCATTTAAAAGAAAGGGCTCCTTATCGTGACAAGATGAGAAAAGTAGAAACGCCTTGGTGTTTAGCCGCGGTTCCTGGTAAAGAATGGGCGAAAGTTCTTTTCCCAAAATTAAGCGAAAAAGAAGCATTAATGAAGATGTGGGAAAAAGTAATTATTTGTTGTCGCTTAAAAGGTGATCCAATTAAGAATTGGCAAAACTACAATAAAGAAATTAGAAAAAGAGCAAGATGGTTAGATTCGCTTCATATTAAGACTCTTCATTATACAAGTAAAAACGGAACTGATTTAGTGGTTGGTATTCATAAAGATACTGTTTTCTGTGGCGGCGCACATGATACTTTAGGTAATCCACCTTATAACCCAAATATGCCAGCGGTGGAATGTTTTACCACTCCAGACCGTTTAGTAACTGAAGGCATTGTTTATTCCACTAAACCATTATCTCGTGATGGACAGTTAATGAAAGATTTCTCTATTCGTTTCCATAAAGGAAGAATTGTAGAAGTTAAGGCTAAAAAAGGTGAGGAGCTTTTAAAAAGATTAATTAACACCGAAGATGCTTCTCATTATTTAGGTGAAGCGGCTTTAGTGCCTTATGATTCCGAAGTTAGTAATACTAAAATGATTTATTACAATACTTTATTTGATGAAAATGCTGCTTGCCATTTAGCGTTTGGTGCATCAATTGAAACGACTTATAAACCCGCATTAAGAAAATTAAGTAAAGAACAATTAATTAAACGGGGAGTGAATTGTGGCAATATTCATATTGACTTTATGATTGGTAATAAAGATTTAAACATTGTTGCGACTACCCGTGATGGTAAGAAAGTGCAAATATTTAAAAACGGGAATTGGGCGAAGAAGTTATGATAAAAGATTTTGAAAAATTAAAAAGAAACTACGCTCGTCTTATTGTTAGACGCGGTTTAAACATCCCTAGCGGACGACTCATTAAAATCGTCGCCGATATTGATCAACCTGATTTTGTTAATACTTTAGTAGAGGAATGTTATCTTGCTGGAGCCCGTCACGTGGTGGTGCATTGGAATTATTGTCCCGTTGAACGTTTAATCGCCGAACGTACTTCTTTAGAAGAATTAAAAATTATCCCTCCTTATAAAAAAGAAGAAATTCAATTCGATATTAAAAATAACGTCGCTTTTATTTATCTTGAAAGTAATAACCCAGATTATTTAAACGGAGTGGATGCACGTAAGACTTCAATTCCGAATATGATTCGTCGTGCTTATGTTAATAAAGTTAGAGGCGATACCAGTTATCGCGCTCCTTATACCATCGCTTGTCTTCCAAGCGTTGAATGGGCGAAATTACTTTTCCCGAAATTAAGCGCAGAAGCAGGCGTAGAGAAATTTTGGCAATTAATCTTTAAATTTACCTACGTAACCGCAAATGATGCAGTTAAAGGATGGGATAAACATTGTAAAGATATTGATGATAAAGCGAAGTGGCTTAATTCACTTCACATTAAAGCACTTCATTATCAAAGTAAAAACGGAACGGATTTAATGGTTGGTATGACCGATAAATATCAATTCGCGGGTACTTATGATTTTGATATCATTCGTAAACGTAAATATTATTCTAATATTCCTACCGAAGAATGTTTTGTTTCGCCTCATCGTTTATTAACTGAAGGTACAGTGGTAGCGAGTAAACCATTATGCGAAAACGGGCAATTAATTGAAGGTATTAAATTAAAATTTAAAAAAGGAAGAATCGTTGAAGCGCACGCAAAGAAGAACGAGAAATTATTAAAGCAATTAATTAATGCGGAAGAGAATATGCATTATCTTGGCGAAGCAGCCTTAGTGCCATTTTCTTCTATGATTAATAAATCTAACATTATTTTCTTTAACACTTTATTAGATGAAAATGCATGTTGTCATTTCGCCTTCGGTGATTCATATCGTTATACATATCGTGGTTATGAATTAATGGATCGAGAATCTTTATTAAGAAAAGGTTTAAATCAAGCGACTAACCATGTTGATTTTATGATTGGCACCAGTGATTTAAAAATTACCGCGATTACTAAAGATAATAAAAAAGTAGTAATATTTAAAAATGGAGAATGGGCGAAATAATGAATCACTACTTAAAAGTCATCGTTTCTAGCTTCGTTGCTGGTTTAATTATGGCCTTAGCGGGCTTTGAACTCATCGCGATGGAGGCGAATGGTGCTTTTGTCGCTGGGGCTTTCGTTCAAGGCTTTGGTTTGCTCTTAGCGCTATTTTTTAATCTTGAATTATATAATTGTCATCTTTGTAATGTCATCAATGATGAAGATAAGAAGAAAGCGTTAATCTCTCTTATCATTTCATTGATTATTAATATTGGGACGATTATTGCTTTCGCTTATTTATTCCGTTTGGGATCAAATGAAAAAAAGGAATTTATAGATGCCGCTAATAAATTTGTAAACGCTCGTGAGATTGCAACAGGCGATATTGAAGGCAAATCCTGGTATATGTCAATTATTACTGGATTCATGTGTGGATTAATTTGTTTTATTGGTGGTGTAGCCTTTAAAAGAAGCAATAATGGTTTTGTGAAAGTTATCTCTCCAATTTTAGCGGTCGGTATTTTCGTGGTATGTGGTTTTGAAAATTTAATGACTAATACGCTATATATCGCTTACGCGCAAAGATGGACATTAGGAACTTTCTTAAATTTAGTGATGGTGTTAATCGGTAATACCTTAGGTGTTTTCTTTGCTTATTTCGCAATTAAGTTAATCGATCAAACATTTAGTAAGAAAAAGAATTGAACTTTATATTAAGTTAGTTTATTATAACTAAGCATGATTTTTTCATGTAACGCGTGGTCCGCTACCAAGTCTAGGCATGAACACGAAGTGACTAAATAGAAGAAAAGGAGGTCAAAAACATGAGCAAAGATTTAGTGAATGAAATTGCTTCTCGTCAACTTAAGAGCAACATTCCTGATTTTAAAAGCGGTGATACTGTTAAAGTTTCAGTTAGAATTACTGAAAATAACAAATCCCGTATTCAAGTTTTCCAAGGCGTCG
>JAKSUY010000047.1 GCA_024408495.1 Bacilli bacterium | reverse complement strand
TTGAGGCGTAACGAGCTGTTCCGGTTAATTTTTTATTCACTGAAAATTTTATATGCTGATGAGTTCGAGAGCTTCGAAATTTTTTTGATAAACCAAAATCTAATATATATATTATGTGACTTTTGTTATCTAACCCTAATATTGTAATCACTGCGCTTAAACGTAGAAATGATGGAACTTATTTAATTCGTCTATATAACGGAAGTGAAGAAACTTCTTCCGCTAAGTTAGTTATTAAAGATGTTTCGATTGATGTGAGTCTAAAAAAATACGAATTTAAGACTTATATTTTTAATCAAAAAGAAATAAAGTTAGTAAGTGAAGCTTCAATATATTAAAAAGTACTACTATTTATAAGGTGTGTTATTAATAAAGTAACGATACTTTTATACTTATAGTATAATATTATTGAGTTGAGGAGATTTTATGATCTACGTTTTATATAATCCATTGGCGAATAATTCGCATGGTCAGCAAGCCGCCGAAAAATGGGCGGAACGATTAACTATTAAACCGACTTTTAAAAGTGTGATTGGTTTAAACTTTAAAGAATTGCTTAAAAAGGTAAAACCAAGTGATGAAGTTATTCTTTGCGGTGGCGACGGAACGCTTAATTGTTTTGCAAATGACACTTATGGTATTAAATTTAATTGCAAATTAAGTTTTGCTAAATGCGGATCCGGCAATGACTTCTATCGTGATGTCGCTGACAAGGAAGAAGAAGGCCGCATTGATTTAAAACCATATTTAAAATATTTACCTTTAATTAAGGTTAATGGTATTAAACGTCGTTTCTTAAACGGCATTGGTTATGGTATCGATGGTGATACTTGTTTAATTGGCGATGAGATTCGTCAAAAAGATCCAAACGCTAAAATTGATTACACTAAAATTGCAATTAGCTTATTGTTAGGAAAATTCAAAACCAAAGTGGCGGAGATCGAAGTTGATGGCGTTAAGTCTACCTTTAAACATGTTTGGTTAGCAAGTGCGATGAATGGTAAATATTATGGTGGTGGAATGATGGCCGCGCCTAGCCAAGATCGTTTGAACGCAAAACATGAATGCGATTTAGTAGTATTAAGCAGCATGGGTCGTATTAACACTTTGCTTCGCTTCCCGAAATTCTCGAGCGGTAAGCACGATAAGAAGAAATTTATCACTCATTTCCATGGCAAACATATTAAAGTGACTTTCTCTATGCCTTGTGCATTACAAATTGATGGTGAAGTTGTTAAAAACGTTACGACTTACGAAGTAATTAGTGAATAATATATGAATCCAGGAATTATTGCTTTTATTGTTGTTTATTGCGTTGTTCTTTGTTGCTATTTCTTTACTGAAACTAGCGGCAACATGAAATTAAGAGCACCTAATAAAATCGTACTAGCGTTGATGTTCTTTGCATTCGGCACTGCTTACGCAGTTATTAATAATATCCCATACAGTTCACTATTTATTGTGGCGCTATTATTATCGATGTTAGGTGATGTGTTCTTGCTATATAGTTTTACTAAAGGCGGATTTTTCTTTGCATCAGGCAATATTGCATTTATCGCTTTTCAAATTTCAATTTTGTGTTTCTTTGGAATTGGAATAGAAAGGTATTGGTGGGTATTTATTATAATTCCAGTTTTGTGGAGTATTTACCCCCTTCTTTCGCATTTTAAACCCGATTTATTTAAATTTGGTTCCTTCAAAGGAATATTGTTCTTCTACTTATCGACTATTGTAGGGAGCGGCTCGTTCGGAATTGTTGTTGCTAGTTTAGTTCCTAGTTTTAGACTTTTAGGTATTGGATTGTTTTTGTTCATGTTGAGTGATTTTGATATTGTCTTACATAAATTTGTGTGTCCTAAAAATAAATGGGTGCATCGTCTTAATAGCGCTTTATATTTTACGGGAATGCTGCTTGTAGCATTAAACGTTGCTTTAATTGCATAATAAGGAGTTTTTTATGAATAAAAATAATGTTCGAGATCCAAAAATGAAACGTATCACCAACAAAACTTTGGCTAGCGCATTTATTAATGAACAAGTTAAGGTGATTAAAAAACAAGTCGGTAATAAAAAAGTTTTATTAGCGCTTAGCGGTGGAGTTGATTCAAGCGTAGTCGCTGCGCTTTTAATTAAAGCAATCGGCAAGAACCTCGTATGTGTCCATGTTAACCATGGACTACTTCGTAAAGGCGAACCAGAACAAGTGATTAGAGTGTTCCGTAATAATATGAAGGCTAATCTAATTTATGTAGACGCTTCTAAAGAATTCTTGAATAAATTAAAAGATGTTAATGATCCTGAGATGAAAAGAAAGATTATTGGTAAAGTATTTATTGACGTATTCGCTCGGGAAGCAAAGAAACTTAAAGGTGTAGCTTATTTAGCGCAAGGAACAATTTATCCGGATATTATCGAATCTAAAGGAGTGAAGGCGCACCATAATGTTGGTGGCCTACCCAAAGATCTTAATTTTGAATTAGTAGAGCCGGTTAAATATTTATTTAAAGATGAAGTAAGACAAGTCGGATTAGCGCTCGGCCTTCCTCATGATATGGTATATCGTCAACCATTCCCAGGGCCAGGGCTAGGTGTTAGATGTTTAGGCGCTATTACGCTTGATCGTCTCAATGCACTCAAAGATACCGATTATATTCTTCGTGACGAATTTAAGAAAGCAAAGCTTGATCAAAAAGTTTGGCAATACTTTACGATTATTCCTGAAGGAAGAAGCACCGGTGTTATAAACGGTAAAAGACTTTATGGCTATGTTTGTGTTATCCGCGCAGTGAATACTAAAGATGCTATGACCGCTACCATCGAGGAACTTCCATATGCGTTCCTTAAGAAAGTTACTAATCGAATTCTAAAAGAAGTTAAAAACGTAAATCGTGTGGTCTATGATATTACACCAAAACCAATCGGAACGATTGAGTGGGAATAAATTATTCTAAATCAAATTGAATCACTCGGGCGTAAAGGCTTTCGCCATAGGCAAATGGTTCAACTTTAATTTGGTCATTCTCAATTTTTGCTTTATGGTTGTTATCTAAATATTTCGCGTTTTTAATCTTCTTATTAGTTTTAATGGTTATGGTTTTAGCGACATGATTAATGGCGACATTTGGATCGGCTACCATTTCAACTCCAGTAACCGCAGCATAATAGTGCTTATCATCTTTTAATAACATTGCATTTTCCGCTTCAATGTCAGCCTTTTTAACATCGTAAATAAAGAATTTATTTGCCTTTAAAAATTCGCCAATTGCTAATAATGTACTTTTTTCCATTGTAGGTAATATGCCGTTTCCTTTAGGACCTATATTTAGCAATAAATTCGAATTATAGTAACGACATGTTAATAATGTATCGATTAATTCTTTAGCAGGTTTAAAGGTAATGTCTTTTTTAGTATATCCCCAGTGGTCGGTAATAGTTTCGCACATTTCACATGCTCTTGGGCGGTCTGATTCTTCTTGAGTAGTCGGGCGCCCTCTTTCAAAAGTGAGAGAATCCACTAACGGATGAGAGACTTTTCCTCGATCGCTCATGCCTGTGTTATTGATAATCATCGCTTCCGGTTGATATGATTTAATCATTTGATAAAGACGGTCGAACTTCCAATCGGCATTAGGTTTGCTCCAAAAACCATCAAACCATAAGCCACCAATTTTTCCGTATTTAGTGCATAATATTTCAACACTCTTATACAAATAATCTAAATAATTATTAAAATCACTTGTGTAAGTTGGATGATGCCAATCAATTAATGTGTGATAAAAGAAAGGGATGATGCCTTCTTTATTGCATTCGTCTACGAATTCTTTAATTAAATCTCTTTTACTTGCTGAATGAGGAGCATCATAATCTGATAGTTTTCCCGCATCGTATAACGAGAAACCATCGTGATGGCGTGTGGTAATAGTAATGTATTTAGCACCAATCTTTTTAGCGGTTTTTACTAAATCTTTAGCCCAATTTTTACTTACATTAAATTTATGCATTAATGATTCGTATTTTTCTTTTTTGGCTTTGGGATTAGAACATAAATACCATTCGCCTTTAGCGACCATGCTATAAAGCCCGAAATGGACAAAAATTCCAAATCCAAGCTTTTCAAATCTTTTTACATAACTATAATCAGGCATATCCAATCTCCCTTGATTTAGACAATATTATACTCTTATAGAAAATTTTGAACTAACAAAAATAGATTATTTAATCTTCTTTTTTAATTGTTCCTTAACCTTCTTTAAATTGCTGTTAGTTAATATCGGAATAAGTTTATTGATTTCGTTAATTGGCTTCTCCCACCATTTTAATTGTTCTAACAATCTAATCATTTCATTATCGAATCTTGTTTTAACAATGCGTGCAGGATTACCGACCACGATAGAATAAGGTGGAACATTTTTCGCTACAGTTGAGTTTAAACCAATGATTGCTCCATTACCGATATGGACGCCTGAAAGTATAGTTACGTTTTGGCCGATCCAAACATCATTACCAATTACGATGTTGCCTTTATGAGGAAGTTCACTTTCATGAGGAGCCATATTGCCTCCCCAATAACCGGTGCCGCCCATAATATAAAACGGATAAGTAGTAATGCAATTCATTCTATGGTTAGCGTTATTCATAATAAAATTAACACCATTAGCGATTTGGCAGAACTTACCGATTATTAATTGATCTTTAGAAAATTTATAAAAATGTTGAACGTGTTTCATAAATTCTTTGGTGGTGGTCACTCCATCAATGTAGGTGTAATCGCCAACTTTAATTCTTGGGTCTTTAACAATGTTTTTAAGAAAACAAACCGAAGGGTTTATTTTATTAGGAATAATAGCATTCTTGTCTGGATATTTTTTCATACCCTTATATTATAAGGTAATTAACAATTAAATACTTTAATATGGTGTTTGATATTCTTATAAGTTCCATCTACCATCGCTAAATTTAAATCAAAATAATTATGTTTGTTATTGTTCCTTAAATAATTTTCTGCTTCTTTAGTTAAAGAAAGGAAGTTAGCGGTTGCGATATTTATTTTGGTAATCCCGTGTTTAATTAATTTTTGGAATTCATCATCAGTAATTCCACTTCCTCCATGGAGCACGAGCGGAATACTTACAGTTGAAGCGATTTTATCTAGAACATCAAATGCCAGTCTAGGTGTTTCTTTATAGACTCCGTGTGCATTGCCAATTGCTACGGCTAAAAAATCAACTCCAGTTTGAGTAACAAAATCTAAGGCTTTATTTGGATCGGTGTATAGAGCTTTTATATCTTTGCTCCCATCTTCGCTTCCACCGACGTGACCAAGCTCTGCTTCTACGCTTGCATTATACTTACGCGCAATTGAAACAACTTCCTTAGTCCTTTTTATATTTTCTTCGTATTCAAAGCTCGAACCATCAAACATCACAGAAGTAAAACCAATCGCTAAAGCCGTTTTCACAGCGTTTAAGCTTTGTCCGTGGTCTAAATGGACAGCAACATCAACCTTACTTCTTTTAGCGGCTGCAATCATCATTGGCCCGATTAATTCAAGTGGTGAATGCTTAAAACGAGACTCGGCAATTTGCATAATGATTGGTGTATTAGTTTCTTCAGCGGCCTTAATTGCGCCAATAATCATTTCCATATTGCCAACGTTAAAAGCGCCAACGCCTCGATGATTCTTTTTCGCTCTCAAAATGAGAGTATTCATATTAACTAATGGCATATTACCAAAGGTTCTTGTACATCTGAACAAGATCTTCTTCTTTTAGATCTCTCATAGTATTTTGCGGACTACCACTATCCATGGCATCATGCGCCATCTTAGGAATAACATTCATAAATTGTTCTTTATTAATACCGTACTTTTCTAAAGTAGGAATTTCACAAGTTATAGTTATTTCTTCAATAGCTTTTAAGAATTTCTTACTAGCGGTTACATCATCATCGGCTTTAGTAGCGACATTAATTTCACGCGCTAAGATTGCAAAGCGTTCATAAGTACCAGATAAGGCGAAACCTAAGCATTCTTTCATAAGCATAGCATTACTTATACCATGTGGAACATGGAAAAGCGCACCAATCGGACGAGACATGCCATGTATTAAAGTAACCGAAGCATTATTAAAAGCAATGCCTGCTTCTAATGCTGCTACGGACATTTGAATTCTTGCTTCTACATTTTTACCATCTTTATATGCGATGGGAAGATATTTAAATATTCTTTTAGTTGCACTTAAGGCAAAGGTATCAGATAAGGTTTGAGCTTTTCTTGATGTAAAAGCTTCTACTGCATGACAAAGCGCATCTAAACCAGTAGCAGCCGTAATCTTTGGCGGAGCTGTCATGGTAAATTGAGGATCGATTATGGCTAAGGTTGGAATTAAGACCTTGCCCTTTAAAAGCATCTTAATATCATTTTTAGTATCGGTAATAATTGTAAATTGAGTAGCTTCACTTCCAGTTCCAGCGGTTGTAGGAATCGCTACCATTGGAGGAACTTTTGAGTCAATTACTTTACCTATAAAGTCAGATATGCTTCCGCCTTTTTCTACTAAAGAAGCGATTGCCTTCATAGAGTCAATTGGACTTCCACCGCCTAGGGCAACTAAGAAGTCACAATATTCATCCTTATATAATTTAAGACCGTCTTCAATCATCTTATCAGTAGGTTCGCCGCTGATTTGATCATAAATTACATATTTAACATTAGCCTTGGTTAATGCATCAACGACTTTTTGCGCATTACCTAACTTAACCATTACTGCATCAGTAACTAGTAGTGCTTTCTTGCCTAAACTACTTAAAGTAGTAATTACACTATCTAAGGCACCAGAACCGGTGACCATTTGTCCGGGAACAATAAATTCTCTTGCCATATTAATCTCCTTTAAAATTTAGTGTTATGAAGCCAAACATATTTCTTATCTTCACAACGGTCGGTTTGTAACCAAGGTTTCTTATCTAAATGACGAATCATCCAACATGTATACATTTGATAACCAGGCGCTACTGCTTGTGGGTGAAGTTCTCCACCAGGAATCGCGGAGAAAGAATTGTTTATGCTTTTAAAAACCTTGTCTCCGACAAAACTCGCACCGAATCCTTCAGGATGATCAAACTTAAATAAGTAACATTCTGGTTGTGGGTGACGGTGTGGTAAGTAGCCACTCCAATTGCCACGATCATTTAATACTTCACCAAGCACCATATTAGATTTCGGATTAATGTCGTGATCGATAATAGTATTAACTCTACGATTAGCGACATTGCCAAATTTACCTTTAGAAGAATATTTCCAAGGAGCATCTTTAGGGGCATATAATTTGCTCTTAAATGATTTATCGTTATGAGTGCATTGGACTAAGATTTCGGCTTTAGTAACTGCTTTCACACTTACTAATTCATTCTTAGATACATGAAGTGCCCAAGGGCCTTCACAAAATACGCATTTGCGAGAAACGGTTTTATTTCCGCCCTTCCAAGCATAATTAATTTTTCCGCTTAAAAGTAGAATTGCCATTTCTTCAGTAGACTTCTTAAATTTTCTTACTTCGCCCTTCTTTAATGAATATAGACGGATATCCATATTCATATGTTTATATTCGTTAGTGTAAGTGGTTAAAACCATCTCACCTTGTTTATTATATTTTGGATAACCAAACACTTTCATATTAATAATCTCTCGCATCCTTTCTTCCTTGCATCACGCCTTCACATGCTTTTCTAACACTAGCTTTGCTAGATGTAGTAGCGATACCTACGTTCCACCAAGACTCATAGCCATCAGTCATAGTTTTTGGTAAAACTTTTAAATCAAATAGACATGCTACTTTTTGCTTTTTAGCATCACGTAAAGCTTTTTCTAAATCTAATACACTCTTACAAGTGTAGGTCTTCATACCATAACCTTCGCCAATCTTGGCATAGTTAACTGGAATTAGTTTTTCGCATGGTTTCTTACCGTTTGTATATCTAAATTCAGTCGCAAGACTTCCAATACCATGATTCATCTCAAGATTATTAATACAACCAAAACCGCAGTTATCAAACACCAAGATATTAACCTTTTGTTTTTCTTGCATAATGGTCATAATTTCACTATGTAACATTTGGAAACTGGCATCGCCTACAACTGCATATACTTCATTATTTGGTTCGGCAAATTTAACACCTAGAGTGGCTGCTACTTCGTAACCCATACAAGAATAACCATATTCAGCATGATACCCTCCACGTTTATTAGTACGCCACATTCTTTGCATACAACTTGGAAGTGATCCACCAGCAGTAATTACGGTTGCATCTTTATCGATTACTCGATTAAGAGTTGCCAATGCTGCGGTTTGGGTTAAAACGGATTTAGTGAGTTTAGTAAACTCAGGAATAGTTCTAGGATCACGAGCCTTAATAATTGGTTCAAAGTTTTTACCCGTATAGACAATAGCGCCTAAACGTTTAAGTTCCTTGTTCCATTTTTCTTTCGCTAATTTGATTTCGTTTTTATATTTAGAAACGTATTTAATCTTTCTTAATTTATTGCCTAGCGCAATTAGAGTGGCTTTGGCGTCTCCAACCGCTTTAGTCGCATCGTATTTATAAGCGTGATAACGGTTATTATTAATCGTTACAAATTTAACATCTTTATTTTTAAATAAATGTTTACTACCAGTAGTGAAATCGCTTAAACGTGTGCCAATCGCTATTA
>JAKSUY010000046.1 GCA_024408495.1 Bacilli bacterium | reverse complement strand
AGCTGATTATGTCTTTGTCTTTTCTTTTTCTAAAGCATTTAAGAATTTATCCGCTGAGCAATTTAAAAAGAAGTTTCTTGATATTGTAAAACCCACAACTTTAATTGCGGGGCATGATTTTAAGTTTGGTAAAAATCGTCAGGGCGATATCGCTTATCTAAAGAAATACTACAAAGTTCACGTTGTTGATTTTTTAAAAAAGAATAATAAAAAGATTTCTAGTAACGATATTATTTCTTTTATTAAAGAAGGTAATATCAAAAAAGCTAATGAATATTTAGGAAGAGCCTATCAAATTAAGGGTAGAGTAATTCATGGTTTAAGAAATGGTAGCAAACTTAATTTTCCAACGGCGAATATTAAAATCCTCGATAACTATGTGGTGCCTAGATTTGGGGTGTATAAAGTTATTACTTACATAAATGGCATTCCTAGGTTAGGAATCGCGAATGTTGGAATTCACCCAACGATTGATAAATTAAAGGCTCCGCTTTTAGAAGTTAATATTCAAAACTTCTCCAGTAATATATATGGCAAAGAAATCTACGTTGAGTTCGTGGATTTTGTACGCCCGGAAAAGAAATTTAAAGGCGAAAAAGAATTAATAAGACAAATTAAAAAAGACGTTTCCTCTTTAAAGAGTTTGCAATAATTTTGATTTGATGTATTCTTATTAGGCAACTATTTCTAGGATACACGATACTCCAACGTATATCTTGGATATAGCGAAGGAAATAAAAAAGGAGAAAAAACATGGCATTATCAAAGGATAAAAAAGCCGCCTTAGTAAAGAAATTTGCTAAGAACGAAAAGGACACGGGTAGTGTAGAAATTCAAATTGCATTACTCACCGAGCAAATCAATGCTCTTACTGTTCATCTAAAGAATAATCACAAAGATCATTCTTCTCATCGTGGCTTAATGCGTTTGGTTGGTCAAAGAAAATCGTTGCTCAATTACCTTGAAAAGAGCGACCGTGATTCTTACATCAAACTTATCAAAGATTTGAAGTTACGTAAGTAAATGTAGTTAAAAATCTAACATTAAAGGACCTAAAGGTCCTTTTTTGTTTATTCAACAAAAACCTTACTCATATGGTAGAATATTAACATATGAAATTCTCAGTTGGCGACTGCGTAGTCCATCGCCACGAAGGTGTTTGTAAAATCACCAAAATTGAGAATACTGACTTTGGCGATGGAAAAATCAAGTACTATGTACTTAAGCCGTATTTTGGTGTTGCCGCTAGTATCATTCGAATCCCGGTTGATAAAGCAGATCAAATTCGCCCGCATATTTCTAAACGTGATGCTCAACTTTTAGTTAAAAAATTAAAACGAAGCAAAACGGTTTGGATTAACGATAACCGTAAAAGAAAAGAACATTTCCAAAATATGATTGTTTCTGGTGATTTAGAAGCGTTAGCTAGTATCGCTCATACCATTCTTATCAAAAAGAATGAATTTATTAAAGCTAAGAAAGCAATGCCATTAACTGATCAAAATTTGGCTACTTTCTGCGAGAAACTACTTAACGAAGAATTAGCAGTGGCTTTAGGTATTAAACTAGAAGACGTTGAAACCTATATTGCAAAACATAGTAAATAATCTTAAAAAAAGTGTATTATATATGTGAGTTCATATTTTAATATGAAAAAAAGTATATTACTTGTCTTTACGCTTATTCCAATGCTTGCTAGTTGTAACTCCAGTAGCAATGGTTTTCCTAATCCATTTCCGGAAGATATAGCGCCTATTGGTTTTAACATCCAAGAAGAAGGTAAAATCGTTCGTTCACTAACTTCACAAGAAACATCGTTAATTAACTCAACCATTGAATCGAGCATTTCTAAAAACTTATATAGCAATATCAAGGAAGAATCCATTACTATTAAGGCTAGGGACTATACAAGAGCATTTGCGGGTGTCTTTGCACAAGGCTATGATTCATCCAACAAAAAAATTGATGAAACTTATTCGATTTATCGCCAAGATGAAAAGATAGAGTCCGAGCTTGTTACACGTAAGCTTCGTAACGTAACTGAAACGAAATCTACTACGTTATATGACTTTTCGTATGGTAGAAATACGGTAACTGAAGAAAATACTGTTTATAAATACTTGGCAATAGGCACCGATCCTAGTGAAAATAAACAAATTGAATATAATGAAGCTGATAGTATTGAATTAGCGGAGATTGGTGGCTGCACATTCATGCAAACATATGATGGCGAAGGCGAAACACTTGGCCCTGAAGGTGCTGGTGTTCTTACTAGAGCTCCTATAGGTGGAAGCGAAGATTGGTACGAATCCGACGTTCAAATTTCACAGAGTGGTTTCATCTTCAATCCTTCTACAGCCACTTCTTTACCGGGTGTGAATAAAGATGGCAAACCGGTTTTAATTAAAGAATCTCATAATCCATATGAGCAGCAAGGACAAAAGAAAGGTATCTATCGTTTAGAAGATGGTCGTGAATTCCAAGCGATGAACAATGAATTAATCGTTTCAACACTTAGATTAGTTCAACCGAAAATTACTAACGATGACCCTGAACCAGAAGGCTGGTATATCGTTGATAGATCCCGCCATTATGTTGAGACGGTTATTACAAGTGATGTTATTCAGCCTAATGTTCCTATTAGTTACCTTACTCATCCGATCGTCGTTGCTTATACAGAAGAAATAATTAGTTTTAGCGAGAAGTTAAGCGCTACTCATGAAACGCAAAAACCTGAATTTTTGGATGAAGTAGAAATAGAAGAGGAGGATAAGATATGAAAAAACCATATTTGTTAGTCTTAGCGATTCCTCTTATTCTTTTTAGTTGTAAAAGCAGCGGCATTGATATGCCTAAATCGCCTTTTGATGATACTTATGTAAGAATCGGCGCAAAAAGCGAATATGAAATAGCTAATCCACTAAACGATGGAGAATTTGAAGAAATAAAAGAGTCGATTAAAAATAATGATCCACATAATGTTTCTCATTTTAAGCATCAACTTGAAACACGCGATTTAAAGTATGCTTATTTCGGAAGAGAAAGTAGCACAGTTTCGCAATGTTCAATGTCATCACAAGTTGAAGATAGTACGCGTTATTCGAATAATGTAAGTATCGATATTAATAACGCTAATCAGCAGATTCAAACCGCTAATGCTGGAATTATCAAAACAAGCACAACGGTTACTGATTATACTTTTGATATTGATTTTAAAAAAGATCCAAAAGATTCTGGTTATTATCGTCAAACAAGTGTTACTGAACATGATGATATATCTGATGACCCTGTAGTTATTATTCCAAAAGCTGAGTTCAATAGCGTTGTTGCAACTTTTGGATTAAAACCATTAGAGAGAAAAATTAAAGCGCATTTTAATTTTGAAGGCACGTTTGATTTATTAGGAGTGAACTCCGTTTGTGGAACAACTGAAGATGGGACTTATTTAGTTAAAGAAGGATATTCAGCATTTAGTGACTTCTCTACTACTATGGGTCGTTCTTATAAGGCCGAAGATAATTATTTTTACGAAGGGTTATTAGAAAAATATACTGAGCAAGAAAGCGGAAAGAAGGCTTATCGATTTAAATATTTCCGTTTCTATCATGAATTATTAATTTTAAGCAAGGCGTTTGATGGTACTGGAGTCCCGGTTCTTTATCTTGATAAACCAGTTCTAATTGATTTTAGCGAAGATAAATATTGGATTGATTATAATACATTACAACCTTATACTGGCGAAGTTCCGCTCCCAGATGCTCCACAGGAGTAAGTAATGTTTAAGAAACTTAAAAAGTTTTTTACATCGCGTATCGTGTGGACTAGTCTTCTTTTAGCAATCGAGATTGCATTAATATTTGTCTTTGCCTATTCCATCGTTGGTTCGTTTATGTCACTTTTCAATCTGACTGATTGGCAAGTGTGGATAATTGTGATTGTACTTTTGTATGTAATTTCGTTTTTAATTGTTGTTTATATTGTAAATAGTCACGCAAAACCCGCCTATAAAATTACTTGGTTAGTGGTAGTAGCCATTCTTCCTTTACTTGGTTCTTTCTTTTATTTACTTTTTGGAAATAAAAAGATTACGTATCGTCAACAAAGAAAAATTCAACCGATTTATGAAATGTTAACGAGTACACAAATTGAAAAATCAATTGCAGATAAAATCATGAGTGAAAATTATGATGCTTACCAAATGGCTAATTATATTACTAGAGCTAGCGGTGGTGACTTATACCAAAATTCAAACGTTACTTATTATCCGAGCGGAGAAAAGGTGTTCCCAGAAATGATTAAGGAATTAAAGAAAGCTAAGAAATTTATTTTCATCGAATATTTTATTATTGCCCCGGGTGTTTTCTGGAATAGCATTCTTGATATTTTAAAAGAGAAAGTAAAAGAGGGCGTTGATGTGCGCCTCATTTATGATGATGTTGGTAGCGCCGGCTATATTCCACTTCACTACGAAAAGAAATTAAATGCGATGGGAATTAAAACCGTAGCGTTTCATAAGTTCAAACCATTGCTTGATGTAAAGATTAATAACCGCGATCACCGTAAGATTATGGTTATTGATGGTCTTGTGGGATTTTCAGGCGGCATCAATTTAGCGGATGAATACATAAATAAGATTAAACGTTTTGGTTATTGGAAAGATAACGCGATTAAAATTGAAGGTTCAGCGGTTGATGGTTTAACTACTTTATTTTTAACCCAATGGTTAAGTATTAACGAAACTGATTTAACTCAACTTAATTTATTCCGTAAAAACTTTGAGCAGTTCTTTCCTGAGCACGCTAACGTTAACGGAAATGGATATGTTCAACCATATGGTGATCTTCCTTATAACGAGGAAGCAGTTGGTGAACGTGTTTATTTAAATTTAATCTCTAGAGCGAAACGCTATGTTTATATCACCACTCCTTATTTGATTATTGATGATGAAATTGTGAATGCTTTGACTAATGCGGTAAAAAAAGGCGTTGATGTAAGAATTGCGACTCCGCATATTCCGGATAAGAAAATTACTTTTGGAATTACTAGGAGTCATTATCGCGTTTTACTTAAAAATGGTGTTAAGATTTATGAATATACTCCTGGCTTTATTCATATGAAAATGTTTGTAGTTGATGATATATACGCTACGGTTGGAACGATTAATCTAGATTACCGTAGTTTATATCTTCACTTAGAAAATAGTACATTTATGTATCGCTGTTATTGTATTAGTGACATGAAGAAAGATTTTGATGATATTTTTAAAGCATCTGAAGAGATTACTTATCACCGTTATAAAAAATATCTCGCTCCTCGTAGATTTATCTGGTCCGTATTAAGAATGTTTGCTCCTTTATTATAAATTATGAAAAGAATTGGTTTATTTGCTCCTTTATTTAGTTTGCCTAATCAATACGGAATTGGCGATTTTAGCGAATGCGCTATTTTATTTATTGATTATTTATCACGGATTCGCTATTCTTGTTGGCAAATTCTTCCCCTTAATCCAACCGACTTATATGGTTCACCATATACGCCGGTTTCTTCTTTCGCTTTAGACGATATTTATGTTTCTTTAACCGATTTAAAGAAAAGAGGGTTAATTGGCGAGATTATTCCATATATGGATAAATCGAAAAGAGTAAACTACGCTAAAGTTAGAAAATACAAAGAAGCTTATTTTAATCTTGCCTATGATAATTTTGTTAAATTCAATCAATCAATAAATGAATTAAATGAGTTTAAAAAAAAGGAGCCTCGCATTGTAGAATACGCTACTTATAAAGTATTACGTCGAATCAATAAAAGTAAATATTGGAACCAATGGAAAATTAATAACATTGACGAAAAACATCAAGATGATGTTAATCGCGAAATCTTTAAACAATATATTCTCTTTAAAGAGTGGGGCGAAATTCATAATTACGCTAAAGAAAAAGGAATTACTATTATTGGCGATCTGCCTTTCTACGTTGGCTATGATAGTGCGGATGTTTACTTTAATCGCGAAGCATTTTTATTAGATGAAAAATTTAATCCAACCGTAGTTGCGGGTGTACCACCTGATTACTATAGTGAAGATGGACAATTGTGGGGCAATCCAATTTATGATTGGAATTATCTAAGAGAGCATAATTTTTCATTAGTGGTAGAACGCATTTTATTCACTAGCAAAATTTATGATGTTACTCGTTTAGATCACTTTAGAGCGTTTGATACCTATTACGAAATTCCTAGTGATGCTAAGAACGCTAAAATTGGCGAATGGAAAGAAGCGCCTGGTTATGAATTATTTGATTATTTATATTCTAAAAAACCTGATATTCAATTAATTGCTGAGGATTTAGGAGATATGCGTGAAGAGGTGTTTTATCTTCGCGACCATTTTAATTTACCCGGGATGCAAGTGATTCAGTTTACTTTAATTGATGAGGAAATTCGCCATAATTCATTCCCGCACGTTTTTAAAAGAGAGAATTCGATTATTTATGTCTCTACCCACGATTCCTATACCGGATTAGGTTGGATTGACATTTTAGATGAAGAAACTCGTAATGCTGTAATTAATTATTTGGATAATACTTATGGTCAACATCATGTAATAACTAATTTATTTAATTATGTAGCATCTCAACCGGCGGATACGGTCATTCTTTCTATTACCGATATTCTTCGTTTAGGTAAGAACGGAAGAATTAATGTTCCGGGAGTTAAATCTAAAAACAATTGGACTTTCCGATTAAAAGATTATGTGGGATTAATGAAAAACGAGGCTAAACTAGTTAAACTAGTCACGCAAAGCGGGAGAAGTGCATGAAAGTCGGAATTGTCTCTTTAGGATGCGCTAAAAACCTCGTTGACAGCGAAATGATTCTAGGCGCTTTTAAAAAAGCGAATTATCAATTAACCAGTAATCCTAAGGAAGCGGATATCATTATTGTTAATACATGCGGCTTCATCAAAGATGCCCAAGTCGAATCTTTAAATACGATTCTGGATATGATGCAATACCGAAAGAAATTAATTGTAACTGGTTGCTTTGCGGAACTTTACGCAAAAGAACTAAAGAAGGATTATCCGGATATTGATTTAGTTGTCCCATTTTCTCGTTATCCAAATTTTTCTAAATATGTTTCCTCTTATCTAGAAGATAAAAAGAAATATGATCTTGATTTTATGAACCGCCAATTAATTACTAACGCTAATTTTGCTTATTTAAGAATTGCGGATGGCTGTAATAATTTTTGTAGTTTCTGTGCGATTCCTAATATTCGTGGAAGATATCGTTCTCGAACAATTGCTGATATTGTTAAGGAAGCCAACCATTTAGCGAAGCAAGGCATTACTGAAGTAACCATTATCGCTCAAGATGTTTCTAATTACGGCAGCGATTTAAGAGACGGTACTAATTTAACTAAGTTATTAAAGAAATTAGATAACATTAATGGAATTAACCATTATCGGCTCTTATATTTATATCCAAGCGAAATTACCGATGACTTTATTAAGTTTATGAAAACAAGTAAGAAGTTTTATCATTACTTTGATATACCTCTTCAACATGCAGATGAAGCAATCTTAAAGTTAATGAATCGAAAAGGTAGTCACGCTAATACCGTTAAAATATTAAAGAAGATTAGAAAGGAAATTCCGGATGCAATTTTTAGAACTACATTTATGGTTGGCTTCCCAGGGGAAACTAACAAGAGTTTCAAAACATTAATTAACTTTGTTAATGAATTTAAGTTTGATCACGTAGGCGCGTTTTCTTATTCTCGCGAAGCAAATACAAAAGCTTATTCTCTTCCTAATCAAGTAAACGAAAAAACAAAAAATGAACGTTTAGGGATTTTAATGAAGGCGCAAAAAAAGATTTCTTTGACGAAAAATAAATCACATATTGGAGAAACTATTACCGGACTATATCTAGGAATCAATGATAATACTGGATACCATCAATTCCTAACCAAATATAATTCACCAGATGATACGGATGGAAGCGTTTTTGCGGATACATTGGCTAATTTAGAGGTCGGTAAATATTATGAATTAAAAGTTAAAGATGCCTTTGTTTATGATTTATTAGTAGAAATCAAAAAGAAAGATAAGTATAATACTTAATGCTGCCCCCATAGTTAAGTGGTATAACAGATCCATGGTAAGGATCCGTTCGTGGTCCGATTCCGCGTGGGGGCACCAACTAAATAAATAATGCTGATTTTATCGGCGTTTCTAATGAATGCGGGACATTTATCAAAAAATAATTTTGTCCCTTTTATTTTTCCTGGGTTTAGAAAAACTCAAAATTTTTCGAGTTTTTCTAAATTCAAGTTGCAAAGTGGGTATTTTATAGGTTGCAAAGTAGGGGTTAATTTCCTAAATGCGTATGAAATCTAACGTTTTTGATGGAACATGAATGCCATCTGTTCTCTTTACTTAAACTGTTATTATTTTAGTGTAAGTTAAATTATTTAGTGGAAACTTTACTTAGAATGATTTATGATTATTATAAGTTAAGGAGAAAAACGATGATGAAATTATATTCAAATCGCGCTGGATCTATCTATCACGTGCAAAGTGATTATGATTGTTTTGTTCCTACTTCACTAGATAAGATTATATTGAAATACGATGATGAAATGATTTCACTTATTAGCGAGGCCAATAATTTAATTGGAAAACTTGATGGTATAGCAATTAATTTACCTGATAAAGATCTTTTTATTTCTAAATATGTTGAGAAAGAAGCAGTAGTTTCTAGTCAAATAGAAGGAACCCAAGCTTCTTTATCTGATGTTTTTCAATTTAATAAGATTAAAGGTGAAAAGAGAAAAGAAGCGGAAGAAATCGTTAATTATGTACATGCGTTAAATTATGGGATTGATCTTTTAAACCGTCTACCCATTTCACTTAGATATTTTAAAGAACTTCATAAAATATTGTTAAAAGGTGTTAGAGGTTCACACCGTAACCCTGGCGAAATCAGGCGCTCACAAAACTGGATTGGCCCAAAAGGATCTACTTTAAATAATGCTTCATATATTCCTCCTTCCGTTGATAAGATGAAAGAAGCTTTATATGCACTTGAAACATACATTAATAACGAATCTACTTTAGACCCACTTATCAAGATTGGTTTAATTCATTATCAGTTTGAAACAATTCACCCTTTCTTAGATGGCAATGGGCGGCTTGGTCGTTTATTAATTCCTTTGTGGTTAAGTAAAAATAATTGTTTAACCCATCTTTTATTATATTTAAGTTTATATTTCAAAGAGAATCGCACTGAATATTATGGATTGCTCATGGATGTAAGATTTAAAGGAAAATATGAGGAGTGGATTAAATTCTTCTTGAGAGGAATTATTGAAATGAGCAATAACTCGATTAAAACGATTGAAAAGATAAGTAAATTAATTGATATGGTTAGCAACCAAATAAGTAAATTACCCAATAAAAATAAAAGGGTGCAAATGCACCCTGAAAATCCAACT
>JAKSUY010000045.1 GCA_024408495.1 Bacilli bacterium | reverse complement strand
CGTTAAAGGTATGACCTTTAAGATAAATCTTTTTATAAATAGAATAAACGCTTTTAACTCGGCTAGTGATTTCAAATTTTATTTTCTTTTCAAAAAGCATATCAGCGATTCTTTTCATTAGAGTATCTAATGACTTTCTACGGTACCTCATTTTGGAATCTAAAAGCTTTTGAATTTGTTCGTATACTTCTGGTTTAAGGTGCTTTAACGCTAAATCTTCCATTTCGCTTTGCATGGTGTATAAGCCTAAGCGATGCGCAATCGGAACAAATACTTCTAGCGTTTCTTTACTTAAACGCTCTATTCGATCTTGAGAAAGCCCATCAAGCGTCCTCATGTTATGAAGACGGTCTGCAAGTTTAATAATAATGACACGGATATCTTTAGCCATTCCAAGAAAAATTTTCTTGTGGTCTTCAGCGGTAAAGTTAACCGTTTTACCCCGGCGTGACAATTTTAAACGCGAAATTTTTGTTAACGAGTCAACGATGCTTTGAACTTCTTTCCCGAACTGTTTCCCAATCTCTTCAATTTCGGTATCAGTATCCTCAACTACATCATGAATAAAACCACTTGCGATGGTTTTAGGACCCATATGAAGACGCGCTAAAATGTAGGCTACTTCTAAAGGATGATGAATATAAGCTTCTCCGGTGTTACGGTATACACCTTCATGTTTCTTTTTAGCGTATTGATAGGCGCTTTCAATTAATTCACGATCATTTTTATCCGTGATATAAAGCGAATAGATATCTTTGATATCATCGAAAGTGTGAAGTGGATAACCACCATTAATTAAATTAACTTCTTTCTTCGCTTTCATATCTAGTATTATAAAACTTAATTTTGCAATAAGAAATTAACAGTTACAAAATCTTTGTATTTGTTTAGACGAAGATTCCCGATTAAATCCACAGTAGGATTAACTAAAGTATTAAACGGATAACGGAACCCGATTACTTTGCTATTATTAGTTAATAAAATAGATAGATGCTCTTGATTAGGACCGACTTTATTAATTCGATTAACATCCATGTCTTTTAATATAAAAGTCGGCTCTCTCCAATCGTTCCCAAACGGAGCGAAGCTTCTTAATATTTCGTAATTCTTTAAATTTATTTCTTCTTCTTTAATAGGAATATTATCCTGAGTTTGGATAAATTTATTATTTTTTGCAAAATTAATAAAGGCTTCTTTAAATTTATCAAAGTCAGTTTCTTTAATAACCACTCCACCCGCTAATTCATGCCCGCCGTGTTCAATAAGCATTTCTTTATTTAAGTCAAAGAACTGCGTGACGTTAAAGCCGTGTTTGCTTCTTATTGATCCACGAATGTTACCATCTTTAACTTCGTTAGAAAAAACGCACACTGGTAAATTATTATTTGCAATAATACGACTAGCGATTAACCCAGATAATCCAGAAAGAATATCTAATTTTATGATGACTGCATCTGCTTTATCTATGTGTAAATTCTTAACCACGTCCAAAGACATCTGTTTTCTTCTTTCGTTAATGTTATTCAAGTATTCACGAATTTTAATTAAATCGTGATAAGAATCGGTGGTGAAATATTTAACTAAAATATTTACTTCTTTTTTTGTTTCGATTCGTCCGACTGCATTAATCTTAGGAATTACATTTAAAGATAATGTAGTTTCATCAAAAGAAACTTCTCCGCTTAATAATTTATATTTATCAAACTTATACTTATTTAAGTATTTGATTGCAAGCTTCACAATTTGACGATTTTCCTCTTTCATCGGCATTACATCCGATAAAATACTAGTCGCCCCTAAAGTTAATAAATAAGGATCGATTTCATAAAGTAACGCGGTGCTTAAATAAAACGCTACCATCGCACCACTAGTGGTGACTTTTAATTTTGATTTTTTAGGATGAAGATAAAGAAAATCTAAAGGTTCTACATCAAACTCGTGGTGGTCGGTGATAATCATTTCTAAATTTAATTCTTTGGCTTTTTTTAGCGCGTCTAAGGCCACAATCCCATTATCCACGGTAATGATTAACTGGTAACCTCTTTCTTTAGCCTTAATGATTTTTTCTTCATTAATTCCATATCCATCTAAATAACGGGAAGGAATGTAATAATCTACTTCGTGTTTTAATTTTTTAAATGTATTAACTAAGATAGAAGTAGCAAGGATCCCATCCGCATCATAATCACCATAGATTAGTATTTTTTCTTTATTTTTAACCGCTAATAAAACGCGCTCTTTCACTTCGTTGATGTTATCAAAAACATTAAAACTCGGAACATCAGCTAGACTAGCATCACGGGTTAATTCATCGTAGTCTTTTCTAGAAATATTATAATAATCTAATAATTTATCTAAAAATTCCATAAAAATAAAAGCCACCGAAATGGTGGCTTAGTTTAATCGTTAATGCCGATGAAGATTGCTTCCTCAGGAGTGTTACTCTTCACTTTCGATTTGTCTTTCTTACGAAGTTTTATTTGCGGTAATTTCATCCGTGAGAAACGCTCATCAAATAAATTACACATTGGCGCGAACCAAGTAAGTAAAATCACTACCGTCATCACCATACCAAAAGCCGATGAGAAGAATAACGCTAAGAATTCTTTGTGACCAAATCCAAAGAAATTAATAGCGGTATAAACGCTAATTAAAGCAAAGGCAAGTAGTGGTACTAACGCCATTGCGTTCGCTTTCTTAAGCACCACTTTTCTTGTCGCTACATCTTTCAATCTTTCTTCTTTAATTAAATCTTTGTCTTTATGTAAAATAAATAAAGTCATCATAACCGTTACTAACATAGTTAGCACCATTGAAATACTTAAAACCGGCGTAGCCACCACCCTTGCTAAAGAAATAAATCCAAGTGTTAAAGTTGCGCCGACTGAAGAGGTAACAAACACACTTAGAACTCGCGAACCGCGGAAGCGACGAATCAGTAAATAAACGGTAAATGTTGCTAAGCTTATCATTGTTGATAAAGCAACAATGCCTATATTATTAGGGACATTATATACTGTGTTTGTGTAAACTCTTATATCCTCATCCTTAACGTTTAAAATTTCTAATTTATTATAAAGAGCATCTTTAAGCGTATATAAATTAGTTCCATCATCTATAGTATAGATTTCATCATTTAAATTCTTTTCTTCAAGTGCAATTTTATAAGTTTGATTGCAATAAGTGGTTGGATTATGCTTATCCTTATCATCTTTTACAACTGAATATTCAAAATAGGTTATCTCTTTATATCTTATCGAAAGTCCATCATGCTTTATTGAATCAATGTATGTTTTGACTTCATCTATCGATGGATGCGTATGAGTATCGCTATCCACTACAATTGAGAAAGTGGCCTCGTTAGTGGAAGCATAATAATTACTAGTGTTAAAGATTTGGCCAGTCGCACTAAAGGCGATTAAACCGGCAACGCTTGCGACTAATAAAGCAATAGTAACAACGCCGCTAATCTTTTTCTTCTTAGTGTAATCTTTATTAATAAATGTACCAAACTAAGTTGGCTTTTCTTCTTTAGTTAAATCTGGCACTTTCTTGCTCTCAACATTAAATAAAAAATATTTTTCTTTACTTTGGAAAGAGGTGTTATTAGTTAATAACCACATCATTCCCTTTAATACAAAAGTATTAATAAGAATATTTAGTACCGAACCGATAACTAAAATTACACCCATGCTTGAAACCGAAGCGCCGCCAAGGAAATAAAGGATAATGCCAGCAATAGCAGTCAAAACAGAAATATCAACCGTTAGTAACGTGGTCTTTTTGCTCGCTTCATAATTCGCTTTCTTTAAATTACGACCTTTATAAAGTTCTTCTTTTAGATAATTGTTATGAGCGATTGATGTAACTAATGCACCAAGCGCAACAACGATTAAACCTACCATTGCTGAAATATTAAAAGCGGGTCTAAATAGAGTAAAGAAAAGGAGAGTTAAGAAAGTGTGAGCAGCCATAGTAGAAACAATAGCAATGGCTCCAAGACGATAGAACAATACCAAAATTAATGAAATAATTACAAAAGCTACGATTAATGAAATAAAGGTCGCGCTCATTGCAATATTTACTTGATTACCATAGATCAATAAATTTTCGACATTGGCAGGAATAATCTCGGTTTGGATTGCTTCGCAATCAAAATTCGTTTCGCTCGCATTAAGTAAATTCATCATTAAGCAAGCTTGATTGTATGAATCTGTGATACTTTTAATATCGGAACCTGCGGGAATAAACGAAATTTGGAACGCGTCTTTTTTATCTCCGTAATAGAAATTAGTACTATTAAATTGATCGTAGATAATCTTTTTGGCTACATTAGGATTATTTTTATCTTCGTATTCGTCATCATCAGCGCGATCCATCCAAAGAACAATACTCTGTTTTTCTGGTTCTGGTTCAGGATCATCGTTTGACTCCGGTTGTGGTGTATCGCCTTCATATTTCTTAGCTGCTTCTACCATTTCTTCAGCGGTTTTTTGCGCATCAACTGGAATAGGCATTACTAAAGTAGTTAAAGCCCCGTTAAATGTTAAATAGGCTTTATTATCGTGCCAAGAATATTTATCAGTATCAATTACTGGGATTTCGCTTACAGCTTTTTCAGGATCTGGATCATCCTTTGGTAAATTACAAATTTGGATTTTTGGATTGGTGCATAATAATTTACTAACATTATCGCATTCGGCTTGGTTACTAGTGGCTAAAGTTACTTTAACGGTATCGTTACCGCTTGTGGTAATAGTATAGTTATCGATGCCGTAAGCCGTTAAACGAGTTTTCATAATATCCGCATAATATTTAGTAGCGGTATCATCAGTAGGATCGGTAGGAAGTTGTTCTTCGCTTTCTTCGCGATCAGATAAACGGAAGGTAATTTCTCGTCCATCACGGAAATCTAAATCGGCATTAATACTAGTTGCTACTGGTTTAAAAGCAACCCCGATACCAAGGAAGATAGTAATAGATGTTAATATGTAAGCAATAAAACGACGCATACGATAGATTATTTTACTATTTTAGAAATAGTAATGCAATAAAATCAAGATTTAAAGAGTGAAAAGCCATGATTTTTCTCTAAATGTGAATAGGCTTTATCGGTGGCAATTCGTCCTCTAGGAGTGCGATTTATTAAACCGATTTGGATTAAATACGGCTCATACACATCTTCTAAATTCATCACCTCTTCACCAATACTAGAAGCAATTGCTTCAAGCCCAACCGGTCCTCCATGGAATCGTTCCATAATAGCGGTTAAATAACGAATATCAACGTCATCCAATCCAAGTTTATCAACCTTAAGAGCGGTTAATGCTTTGGTTGCAATGACAGTGGTAATTTCATCTTTATGTTCAAAATTAGCAAAATCACGCACACGTCTAAATAGACGGTTAGCGATTCTTGGTGTCCCTCTACTTCTAGCCGCAATCAATTTAATTGCCTCTTCGCTAATTTTAGTTTTAAAAACTTTACTAGTACGACGAACAATTTGTTCACTTTCATCTAACGAATAAAAATTAAATTTTTCGGTAATACCAAATCTCGCTCTTAAAGGAGAAGATAGAGCTCCAGCTCTAGTCGTTGCGCCAATTAGGGTAAAAGGTGGTAATGGAATATCGATACTAGTAGCGTTTTCGCCCATACCACTGATAGTAATTAATTTAAAATCTTCCAGCGCGCTAGAGAGAATTTCTTCAACCACTCGAGGAAGACGGTGAATTGCATCGATAAATAAAATTTCGCCTGGGTCCAGAGTAGATAAAATGCTGGCTAAATCTCCTGGACGTTCGACACTAGGTCCGTTAATTAAACGGACTTTAGTCTTCATTTCGTTAGCAATAATATAGGCTAAAGTGGTCTTACCTAAACCAGGTGGTCCATATAATAAGGTATGATCAAGAACCTCATTACGGTGTTTAGCCGCACCAATAAAAATTTCTAAATTGTGCTTAAGTTCTTTTTGACCAATGTATTCTTTTAAGAATTTTGGACGTAACGAAAGCTCAATTTCATCTTCTTTACTATTTTTCTTTGCATCCATTAATCTAGTCATATTTATTTACGCAATTTTCTAAGCGCTTCTTTTAAAATTTCTTCATTAGTGCCGTTTGGAATAGAGACTCTAGCTAAAGCTTCTTCAATTTCTTTGACTTTAAAACCAAGGCTTTTAAGCGCCGCACGCACTTGCTCATATTGATGGATGTCAGCTTTAGATGAAGTGAGTTGCCCTTTAAGATCAAGAATAATTTGGCTAGCAGCTTTCGCGCCAATGCCAGGAAGTTTCTTTAAGAAAGTAATGTTATTTGCACTAATGGCAGTAAATAATTCATTGGCGGTAGTTGCGCTAAGTGCGTTAATCGCTGTCTTAGGGCCAATACCCTTAACATTAATTAAAGACATGAAGGCTTTCTTTTCATCTAACGATTTAAAGACAACAAGGTATTGTTCGTCGTCGCGAATCACAAAGTGAGTGTATATTGTGGTCTCTTCGCCAAGCGAAAAATCTTGATCGTGTGCGACTAAAACTTCATAGCCAACGTTGTTAACGTTAATTACAATTTTGCCATCTAAGATATGGGTAATTTTACCAGTTAATGAAAAGTACATAACTCTATTTTAGCAAAAGAAATATAAGAATGGTGACCAAAATGATTATGGTTGTGACTAAAGTGGATATAATCACTTTATTTATTTTCTTTTCTTCCATTATCTTTTAAAATTTTTGGTCTCCGGAATCAGCTTCCGTTTATGTTCGCTAATTTTATGTAGATGAATTATTCTCGCTTCATCTTTTTTACTAACTTTTTTGCCTAATAGATATTTATCTAATTCTTTGTATGTAACTTGCAAATCATCTTCATCCTTTTGATTTTTAAATAGACCCGCGCTAGGAGCACGCTCAACAATTTCTTTAATAACTCCTAACATCTTAGCAGCTTGATACACTTCACCTTTGGTGAGCTTAGCGATTGGTAAAATATCTGCCGCCCCATCACCGAACTTTGTAAAATATCCAACATAGCGTTCATCTAAATTATCCGTACCTACTACTAAAGAATTCTCTTTTTGAGCAATCGCATATAATGTTAACATTCTTAATCTTACTTTAATGTTGCTTTCACTTAATTTATTTAATGGATGAATCTTAGATATATCGTTTTTTAGCTTACGGTATGAATTAGTTAAATCAATTAAATCATATTTAATCTTAAATTTATTACATTGTTTGATTGCGTATTGTTCGTCTTTTTTATTTGATTCGATTGGTAAAATTACTACATGAATATTTTCTTTGCTCGTTGCTTTTAAAAGAAGCACTAAAACTAACGCTGAATCAATTCCGCCGGATAAACCAAGAGTATATCCTTTTGCGCCGCTTCTTTTTAAATAATTTTTTAAGAAATAAACGATTTCGTTAATGTAATTTTTTAATGTCATTTTATGTATTCGAAGGCAAAGTCGCCTAAATAAATAGTATCACCTTCTAAGACTCCTTTCTTTTCAAGTTCATCATCTACACCAATTTTTCTAAGATACGTTAATAAACGTAAAAGCCCTTCATCCGTTGAAATATTAATCAAACTATAAGTACGTAAAACTTTGTCGCCGAGAATTCGATATTGATGCGGTTTCTCTTTTACGATGGTAAAGATTGCTTCTTCTTTAGTAGCGTCATAAACCTTTTCTTTGACATTAAGATAATCTTTGATTTTCGGTGTTTCGGCTCGTGAAAGTTCTAAGATACACGCATTCAATAATTCATCTACGCCATCATTGGTGAGTGCGCTAATACCAATTACTTTTTTCTTAATCGCTTTGATAAATTTAATTCTTCTTTCATCCGCGCCATCTTCGTCCATCTTAGTTGCGACTACAATCGTAGGACGTTTAATTAAACGTGGATCATATTTTTTAAGTTCTTCATTAATAATTTTATATGACTTAACTGGATCATTACCTTCTTCCATACTCACTAAGTGAATAATGACTTTACATCTTTCAACATGACGAAGGAATTCTAATCCTAAGCCTTTGCCTTTATGCGCATCTTCAATTAAGCCTGGTAAGTCAGCAACCACAAATGAATCATAATTACCATGATTCACTACTCCTAAATTAGGAGATAAAGTAGTGAATGGGTAATCAGCAATTTCTGGTTTAGCCTCACTAATAATAGAAAGTAATGTAGATTTACCAACACTCGGCATCCCGACTAATCCAACATCAGCAATTAATTTTAATTCTAGAATTAATTTCTTAGTTATTCCTGGTAAACCATTCTCAGCGATTCTTGGTACACGATTTCGATCACTTTTAAATGCAGCATTCCCTCGGCCGCCACGTCCGCCTTTAACCACGACTGCTTCCATATCTTCTTTGCCTAAATCAAAGAGGAGTTCATTGGTCTCAGCATCAAGCACAACTGTGCCAACGGGAACTTTTACAATAACATCAGCAGCATTTTTTCCATACCGATTTTTAATATCGCCTTTCTCTCCATCGCTAGCGATGAAAGCTTTAGAATGGCGAAAGTTAAATAAAGAATTAATCGTTTTATCTGTTTTAAAAATAATGGAGCCACCACGACCGCCATTGCCGCCACTTGGTCCGCCGTTCGCGACATATTTTTCATGGCGAAAAGCAATCGCGCCATCTCCGCCCTTTCCACTTCTAACTTCAATCTTACAACGGTCAATAAACATACATAGGTATTATAAACTAAAAAAGGCTAGGAGTAATCCTAACCTTTCTTATTAAATAATAATAAGTTATTTAGCGTAAACGCTAACGCGAGTCTTACTGCGACCCATGCGTTCGAATTTTACGATACCATTAGCGGTAGCAAAAATAGTATCATCTCCACCACGTTTAGTGTTATTACCTGGAAACACTTTTGTGCCTCTTTGACGATAAATAATACTGCCTGCAGTAGCAAACTGACCATCGCTTAATTTCGCGCCTAATCTTTTTGCGTGCGAATCACGGCCGTTCTTAGTCGAACCGACGCCCTTCTTACTAGCGAAGAACTGTAATCCTAAATTAAATTTCATAAAAACTTTTTCTCCTTTACTTTGATTTTGTCGGGATATTGTTTCGCGATTAGCTTTAATCCTTTCACTAACATCTCTAACCGAACTTGATCATCTCTTTTTACTTTGTGTTTGATATCGATAGTGACTTCACCATCTTTAATATCAACTTCACTTTTCTTAAATCCTTTTAAGGAATTAAGCGTGGTATTAACTAGACTACTGACTGCAGCACATACAATATCCATGCCTTTAGGTCCGAAGTTAGCGTGACCTTTAACACGGATTTTATGTTTGCTTGCGATTACTTCAATCATTGTGCGATACTCTCCACGACTAAACAAGTGTATGGTTGACGATGACCAATGGTCTTACGCTCATTGTGCTTCGCTTTATATTTATAAATGTGAAGCTTTTTACCTAAACCTTGTTTTACAATTTTGGCAGTAACTTTAGCGTTCTTAATATAAGGATTACCAAATTTAGATTCCTTATCAATAATCGCTAACACCTTTTCAAAAGTGTACTTTTCGCCATCTTTGACATTAATTTTCTCAACGAAAATCTTATCGCCGACTGCGACTTTTACTTGCTTACCGCCAGTTTCAATAATTGCGTACATGAAATCTCCTCCTATAAAACTAGACTCGCTATGAAGGTCAATTACATTGTAATTAGTTAGCAACCTTTTTTATGCGGTTGCGCTTCAGTAGATGAAGACGACAACGAAA
>JAKSUY010000044.1 GCA_024408495.1 Bacilli bacterium | reverse complement strand
CATCTAAAGCACCATAAATGGTTAATGCTAGAGTACGAGGAATCGGAGTGGCACTCATTAAAAGTAAATCCGCATGACTTCCCTTAGATGCTAATAACAACCTTTGGTTAACACCAAAACGATGTTGTTCATCAATAATTGCTAAACCTAAAGAAGAATATTCAACACTCTTTGAGAATAAAGCATGAGTTCCTACTACAATATCAATCTTATGATTGATTAACGCTAATTCGATTTGTCGTTTTTCTTTAGCAGGCGTTTGACCAACTAGCAACGCAATACGAATATTCGTATTTTTAAATAATTCTCTAAGAGTTACAAAGTGTTGTCTAGCTAAAGCATCTGTCGGGGCCATAAACGCTCCTTGATCATTACGAAGATAATTTCCGTATAAGGCTAAAGCCGCGACTAAAGTTTTACCACTACCAACATCACCTTGAAGTAAACGATACATCAAAGATGTTTTATTCATATCAAATAAAATTTCGGTAACTGCTTCATCTTGAGAATTAGTTAAATGATAAGGAAGGTTTTTAATAAAAGCATCAACTTCTTTAGTATTAATATGTTGTTTCTTATTTTTCTCTAAACGTTTATTTTCTTCTCTAATTAATTCAGTCTTTAAAGTGAACTTTAAACATTCTTCATATTTAAGCACTCTCATTCCTAAATGAATATCTTTATCTTCTTGAGGGTGATGAAGTTTTTTAAGCGCGTCTAGTCTAGGTAATAACTTATACTTCTTCATGAAGTATGGTGGAACAATATCTTTAACGCTTTCAATATTTTTAAAAGCGCGATTGACTAGTCTTCGGTACGTATTTTGATCAACGCTTCCTGGTAAGGAATAAACTGGTTTAGGAAGTCTAGAAGTAATTTCGTTATAAGTAGAAATATTAATTAAATTAATTTTATTTTTCTTTTGATCAAAAATACCAATCACTACATATTGCGTACCTATTTTAAGAATCTTTGGTAAATATGGACGGTTATAAGCTTCAATATTAAATTCATTACCCGCTAATGTTTGAAATTTAAATCTTACTAACGAAACCCGTGAGAAACGAGATAAGGTTGGAACTTGAATTAATTTACCATAAAGCACCACTCTTTCTTTATCAAGAAGTAAAACTTCTTTAGTGGGAGTCATATCTTCATAACCCCGTGGAGTGTGTTCTAAAACATCAAGATAATTTTTTATCCCATAACTCGCTAAAGCTTTATTAATCTCAACGCTCTTGGTTAGATCCATAACTATATTATGGAATAAAAATAGTCACTTGTGTGTAACTTTGCTTATTTTTTTACAAAATTAAACTATAATACTAAAAGCAATATATGGAATCAGTCGATAAAACGAAGGTATCTAACAAACGAGAAGTTATCCTCATTATATTTTGCTTTTTGGCTTACACCATTAGTTACATATCTAGATATAGTTATAACGCTAACGTTAATCAAATTATTGAATATTATTCAATTACCCGAGCTGAATTTGGACTAGTTGGAACATTATTTTTCGCTGGGTATGGCGCTGGACAATTTATAAATGCTTTTCTATGTAGAAAATATAATAAACGCTTAATAATCCCGATTGCGTTAATCATTTCTTCGATATTAAATTTGGTTTTATTTTTTAGACCACCATTCTTCATTTATAAATACTTATGGTTAATTAACGGATTAACGTTATCTACGTTATGGCCGACATTATTGCAGATTCTTTCTGAGCACATAAGTAGAAAGAACACAAAAATATCAGTAATTATTATGAGCACCACAACGGCAGTTGGAACATTTGTTGCTTATGGAATCAGCGCAATATTCAATAACTTCCAAGTGTATTATTATATATTCTTAACCGCACTTATATTTGGCTTGTTGATGTCCATCTTTTGGTTTGTTTTTTATCCTATATTAGCGGTTAAATCGCTAGATTCTAACATCAAAAGAGATGTTAAAGTCAATGATAATGCAGTTTCGAATGTATCCTCAAAATCCGTTTTTATTGCGATATTAGTTGCGATGGGAATATTAATGCTAGTATGTAACTTAGTTAAAGATGGCACAACGACTTGGGTGCCTAATATATTAAAAGAATCCTTTGGGTTAGGTGATTCATTCTCATTAGTATTAACTTTAGTGCTTCCAGTTTGTGGAGTGTTTGGTACCTTAGTAGCGGTTTTTATTAACAATAAATTAAAGAACTATATGTCCTCGTCTTTCTTGTTAATGTCAATTTCTACATTAGCGGTTGGAATCGTATTATTAGGATTAAACTACAATATATTCGCTCTAGCATTAATTATGTTTGGATTAATTTCTTTGATGATGCACGGAATAAATAACTTATTAACTAGTCAAGCTCCATTAGAGCTTAAAGGGAAATTCAGCGGGGGCTTAATGGGTGGAATCTTAAATGGTTGTGGATACATTGGAAGCACCATTTCTTCATTCGGCCTTGGTGCAATTGCTGATAGTTTTGGATGGAATAGCGTTTTTGTGGTTTTAATAATCACAAGTGGCGTGTGCTCATTAATTGCCTTAGTCTTTATCTTTGTAATAAGAAAAACAAAGAAATAATATTAGTTAAAAAAAGACCGGTTGCGGTCTTTTATTTTATTAAGGCAATCGTAGGCTTAGCCTTCATCTTTTCTCTTTTCTTAAAGTTAACTTTATGGTGTTTCTTATAATCTTCTAAATTAGATTCACCTTTAAATGTAATATAAAGATACATCCGATCGTCCGCTTTATTATGTTTATAAGATAAATATCCGTATCTCACTAATTGATGAACATGATTAGCGAGTTGTCTTCCTTTAATGCTAGTTAAGGTTGAGAAGGTCTTAAAGTTAATAAACTTTGCGGTTTCTTCATCAATCTTTCCATTCACGAGTTTAAGCACCCCATGCATATTCGGATAATAATCCTTTTGGTTTAATTCATAAACCATCTCTAGGATCTTAATTGTAGTAATTGATAATTCGTAATTTGCCATACCCTTATATTATATAACAAAAAAATACCCCAGTTGCCCGAGGTATTTAATTATTAGATCTTCTTAATTACTTAAGAATTTCGCTAACGGTACCAGCACCAACGGTACGGCCACCTTCACGAATTGAGAACTTAGTTCCTTTTTCAATCGCGATTGGGTGAATTAATTCAACCGTTAACTCAACGTTATCACCTGGCATAACCATCTTCACATCGGTTGGAAGAGTAATGACACCAGTGATGTCTGTCGTACGGAAATAGAATTGAGGACGATAGTTACTTAAGAAGCCAGTGTGACGTCCACCTTCTTCTTTCTTAAGAACGTATACAGTCGCTGTGAATTTTTGATGTGGGACAATGCTTCCTGGTTTTGCTAAGACTTGACCACGAACCACTTGATCACGGTTGATACCTCTCAAGAGGACACCAACGTTATCACCACACTCCGCATAATCAAGAGTCTTACGGAACATTTCTAGACCCGTAATAACGGTTTTTTGGGTTGGTTTAATACCAACGATTTCCATTTCTTCGTTAAGTACGCATTTGCCGCGTTCAACACGACCAGTGACGACAGTACCACGACCAGAGATGGTCATGACGTCTTCGATTGGAAGTAAGAATGGCTTATCGATAACACGCACTGGATCAGGGATGTTAGTATCGACTGCATCCATAAGTGCTTCGATTTGCTTTGCAGCTTCTGCATCGCCATCAAGGGCTTTACGCGCAGAACCACGGATGACAGGAACTTTGTCACCTGGGAAACCATACGAAGTAAGTAATTGACGAACTTCGATTTCGACTAAGTCGAGTAATTCTTTATCATCGACTAAATCAACTTTGTTGATGAAAACAACAATGTTAGGAACACCGACTTGACGAGCAAGTAAGATGTGTTCGCGTGTTTGAGGCATAACGCCATCAGTACCCGCAACAACTAAGATTGCGCCATCCATTTGCGCTGCACCAGTAATCATGTTCTTGACGTAGTCAGCGTGCCCAGGACAGTCAACGTGAGCGTAGTGACGCTTCGCGGTTGAGTACTCAATGTGAGCGGTATTAATCGTAATACCACGTTCTTTCTCTTCAGGCGCGGCGTCGATTTCGTTATATGCTTTCGCAACGGCTCCACCTTTCGCAGAAAGGACTTTAGTAATAGCCGCAGTTAAGGTCGTTTTACCATGGTCAACGTGGCCAATTGTACCGATGTTAACATGGACTTTACTTCTGTCAAATTTTTCTTTTGCCATAAATTTTCTCCTTTTTTAAAACAGAATTTCTAAATTCGTAGCGTGAATAATAATAAAGCATTGTGAAATAAATTGCAAATATTTTCGTTCTTTTTATATGTGCGTGCGCGGAAAACAGACTGTTCTACTTGATGTTTTTTCTCAATTTAGTCAAGATTTTATCTACATCTGGATAAATCATATTAATGCCTATACGATGCAATGCTAAAACACGTTTTGCCTTGCTAATAATTTTTTTACTTACTTTTTCTTCAACAGACACTGACATTCCAAATTTATCTACGTATTCATTTTCAACATATTTACTTGTTATTGGAAACATGTTTTGAATCAAAAACGCTTTTTCGTATCCTAAAACATGACCAAACACGATTGTGTCACACTTTCCTTCTTTTTTAACTATTTGATTATATTTTTTATGAAATTTAGTTGTTTTAGAAGAAATTGGTATCAACCAACATATATCATCTTCTTGCTTTATTACAAAAAAACATGGACGACTATGTTTATTTTTGCCAGGAACATTTTTATTTAACATCAAAAGCGGATCATCAGCTAGGATGAAGAAATCATCTTTGACAAAGTAGAAATGCTTAAGTTTCATATTTATGATAAAAAAATGGCTATTTATGAGACGCACGCCATAGGCGTCAATTGAACTTGGCTATTTATGAGACGCACGCCAAGAGGCGACATTGATTTGAACTTAGCAATTTATTAGACGCATACTAAGAAGCGACATATTGTCATATGTTTCAATGACAATTTTATTGTGGCATAGAATTGTTGCTTTGTAAATACCCCTATACAAAAATTATTTTTTGTTGGCTAACGCAATGGAAAAGTCGGGTGATAAGAAAATAAAAAGCGAGATTTCTCTCGCCACTTTTTTTACTTCTTCCCCGCACTCTATATCAGCAATCAACGCTGACATAGGTTTTATTTGCGGTCTCTTTCGCCACCGTTTTTGTTAATCGATCGTAGTCATCGATGGTAACTTATCCGTGCTACCAGATAGGATCATGCGCCGTTTTTTATTCGCTGGCTCATTCGCGACTTGATTATGTATGAGTGATTTTTGTTCTTATTTCTTTTTGTAGCAGTCCATTATTTCACTCTCTGCTTAGTAGTACAACTCTACCCGGCGTCTTTTTTATTTTGGTTCGCCGTTCCATTTCCATAGCATAATTGCTACTTTTCGCGGGCGTTCATTTTTTTGAACTAACGTTGGGGTTAACCGACCTATTAACTCTCGTGCCGACTTTAACGGCATCTCTCGCGTTTTTGCTAAGCCATCCCTTAGCTCTCACCTTTATATATAATATATCGGCGGGTCTAGACTCTCTATCGATCATCTAGCTTTGAACCTTTTCTACCCAGCTACCAGTTCTTGTCCATAGGCGATTCTTTTTAGCTGCGTGCCATATATATTACACATATACACATATATATGCAAGTGTTTTTTAAAATATTTTTTTATAATCATGAATTTATTAGGTATTACCGAATAAATTTGTTAATAAAAAGTTTTGATAAAAGAGCGATTTTTTCTATTTTTTAAAAAAACACCTTATTTTAGAAGCGATAAATAAAATAACCAAGGCCAAGGCCAATCTTTCCGCCTGATTTTAGGTATTTTAAATACTTCTTTCTTAATGAAGTGTTCGCTTTTAACTTATTAAGATCTTTAGTATTAGAGTCAAATAAACGCCACATCTCATCTTCTTGTTGAGAAACTTCGATGGTATCAATTAGATTAAACAACTTAGAGAAACGATAAATATTTGAATCTTTACCAACAAATTCAAGTGTCTTCTTATATAAAAGCCATGAACTACAACTAAACAATATGTATTTTTTAAAATACGGCTTAAAGAATCTTTTTGCTCTAGCAATCGATTTCTTTACTTCTTTTATATCAAGAGGCTCTCCAGTTCTAGGAATATGAATTCCAAGACAAGGTTGACCTCTCTTTAAAGTTACGCATTCATCTTGATAGTCGACTAGAAAGGTGCAAAATTGAAATTGGAGCCGCCCAAAAGAAAATGTCTTTAATTTAAAAAAATCACTATACCACGAAGTAACAAATATACCCCATTTCTTTTTGACTAATTTACATTCCACCGCTTTATAGCGAAGATCGCTCATTGTTTCGATAAATAATTTATGCGATAAATTATGTTTTTGATAAAGATTCTCTAATTTTTCGCAAAGAAGCAAACAAAACATTAAATCACCGATTTCATTACCAATGTAATATTTCTTTAGCACGACTCGCCAAGCACTCACTAATTTAAGAAAATCAACTTTTTCGTTTTTATATTGATTTAGGATTATTTTGATATTTCTAGTATCTTTAATCAGTGAATAAGCTTTTAACACTTCTTTTTGTGCTTCTTTATCAAAGGATAAATCAGAAAGTATTTTATTTAAATAATTCATAATCTTAACTTTATTTATACTATTATAAATAATTAAGAATAACAAATAGGAAAAAGATTATTCAAAAGTGTATAATTAAATGATATGAAAACACTTACTATTGTTGATGCAAAATCAATCGTTACCCAATACCCAATTAAAGGAACAGTAACAAAATTTGTTCCTTATGGCGAAGGTCATATTAATGAAACTTATCTAGTTACAATTCAAAACAATAATAAATCTACTAGTTACATCCTACAGGTAATGAATAATAAAGTTTTTCCTTCAATTGAAAAATTGATGTCAAACTACGTTTCAGTAACTAAATTTGCTCATAAAGAAATTGTCAAGAGAAAAGGCAACCCTCACCGCGAAACAATTAATGTTGTTTTCACCAAAAAGAATAAGTCATTTTATAAATATAAAGATAAATATATTCGTATATTGGAATATATCGATAATGCTCTTGCCTTACAAGTTATAGAAAAACCAAAGGACTTTTATTATGCTTCGATTGCATTTGCGAATTTTTATAAAATGTTAGCGAAATTTGATGCTAGTAAATTATACGAAATTATTCCTAATTTCCATAACACCGAGAAACGCTACCAAAATTTCTTAAAAGCGCTTAAAGAAGATAAGATGAAACGCGCTAAAACATGTCAAAAAGAAATTAAATTTATTAAAGATCGCGCTCATTATTATCCTCAATTAGTGAATATGCTAAAGAAAAAGCAAATACCACTTCGTGTTACTCATAACGACACTAAATTAAATAACATATTATTTGATATTAAAACTCACCGCCCAGTTGCGGTTATTGATTTAGATACGATTATGCCTGGATCTTTGTGTTATGACTTTGGAGATGCGATTCGTTTTGGCTGTAATTCTTCTCGTGAAGACGAAAAAAACTTAACTAAAGTTCATTTCCGTTTTGATTTATATAAACTTTTTCTAAAAGGATTTTTAGAAATCCTTAACAAAACTATAACCAAAAAAGAAAAAGAAAATCTAGCTTTGGGAAGTATTATGATGACCATTGAATGTGGAATGCGCTTCTTAACTGATTATCTAGAAGGCGATTATTATTTTCACACTAATTACGCTAATCACAATCTAGTGCGTGCTAGAACACAATTAAAATTAGTAAAAGAAATGGAAGAAGCATTTGATAAGATGAATGCTTTAATTAAATAAATTATAAACTAGCAGCAGCGATTGATTGACCAACTCGACGAATATATTCCGTTGGCATAAATATATTTATATTTAATTTAGGAAATTCTTTCTTTAAGGTTTCACTAGCAACTTTTAATATCGTGTCGCCACCTTTACCCGAAGTAACGCGACCTAAAAGTAATACATGTTTTATTTCATAGAATTCGGAATAATACGCTAGAGCGTAGGCTAAATATTCACCGATGGTTTCAAAGATTAAATTAGCCTTTTCGTTTCCTTCTTCATTTAATTTTTGAACGTATTTAAGTTTCTCCGCTAAAGTTAATTTAGGATCAATTTCTATGCCCGCATAACCCGCTAACTTAATAACGGCATCTTGAGATAAATATTTACATCCAACACCATAATCTCCGCTCCATTCATCAATTAATGAATTAACATTAAAGTCAATCGGAGCGAAAGCTAATTCATTAAACCAACCAGTAACACTCATATGAGGAGTGATATAACCACAAGCTTCACTAGTGCCCATTGCTAAACCAATCATCCCGCCTTCTTTTTTATCTAAGACTCCCGCAATCGCAGAAACATCTCCATCATTAGATACTTGGAAGGGGATTTTATGTCCTAATTCATTTTCTAGTCTTTTAACTATATCAATATAGAAATTCTTAACTTCAGGAAAATGCTCTTTTATGGCTTTGATAAATAACGAACATTGCATCGGACGATTATTGATAATCACACCAGCGGAGGATATTCCAATGGAATCAACATCTCCACCTAATTTATCAATTCCTTCTTTAAAGGCATTATAGGCAATTTCTTGATGATACTTGATATCATCATTTAATTTGGGTAGCCAAACTATTTCGTTTGAATATATTACTTTTCCATCAACAACTGAAGAAATTTTAATATCACTTCCACCGGCATCAAATCCTAATCTTTTACCTTTCAGTTCGGTATTAATTTTGTTATTAGCGATATTTTCTTTTGGTAATAACTTAGAATCTTCAACATAGATAACTTCAAGTTTCTTTTCAAAACATGTAGACATAAATTCACAATCAAACTTTCTTTTACCACTAATTGAATATTCATTTTTAATGTGTTCATAAATTGTCTTAGAGCCGCATATATAAATGCGATAGCCTCCAACCGCCCATAAAAGAGTTTTAACAATTCGTTCAACAATAAATTTATTTCGATTATCATCAATTCCATCACTAAATATATCGATATGATAGTGATAAACTTCGTTGTTATCTCTATCAATAGCAATCACTAAAGGCTGATGTTTATTATTCTTAACATCCTCTTTAAATTTATTTAATTCTATAATAGCAGGTCTAAATTCTTTATCTAATCTAAAATCCATAATGAATCCTCTTATCTACTTAATTATACTATAATAACGCTTTAACATATTCTTCATCGCTTCCTTGAGCGTGACCGCATCTACTGGTGTGAGTGTGAAGGCAATAATCAATTTTCATTTTTTAATCACTTAACAGTTTGTTATCTTTGATTACTTTATTGATACATTTGTAAAAATAATAAAAACCTAAATCGTTAGGATGAGCCCCATCCACGCTGCACGACTCTCTCATATTAGGCGGATATATCTTGCTTCCATCAATAAAATATACATTTTTATCACCACGTTTAATTGCTTGCTGATAAGTATTCTTAACAATCTTCTTTCTTTCTTCATAGTATTTAGGATTATTATGATAATTAGGAGCACTCAAGATAATAACTGGAGTTTTTGGATGTTTCCTACGAAATATCTTAAATAGACGTTCGTGGGTATTATTTAAATCTTCGGCGGTTTTCGCATTATGATCATAATCAAGAACAAAAATTGAACAATCTATCCTTGCTAAATAATCAGCAATCTCTAATTCACCAAAAGCGTTACCAGAGAAACCTAAGTTAATATGGTCAACATTAAATTTTTTGCCAATTAGAGCTTCATAACTATTATCAGGGCGAGAAGCACATCCACCCTGAGTAATTGAACTACCATAATATAAGATAGGCTTAGTAGATTTATATGGATTACTTTTGATAATTTTTGATCCTTTTGCTATCTCTAGGTTTAACGAACTTGCTTGATTATAAAGTGGGAAATATAAAATATATTCATGTATCTTATGGTTATTACTTAATTGAACCGAACCTACAAAAGAATGAACATTAGGATTATCGGGTCTAAAGGTCGTTTTATGAAATTCTCTATGATTAATAATTTCAAGTAAAGTAAAACCACACAGCCCTGTTAATGGCATATGAGGCATAAATGCGATGTTAGGATAAGAAACATGGATTTTAAGAAAAGAAGAATTAGTTTTAAAGGCGATTCTTCCACCCGCAGGCATATTGTTGAGCCATCCAATATTACTAGAAATTGTTTTGACCACTCGTAGTGGTATACGATAAAATCCAACATTTTTATCGTATTTTACTCCAAACAATGTAACAAATTTCGAAGGAACAGGAACGACTCTTCCTCGGTTATTTATTTTTTTAGAAATAAAATTTTTATCTACTTGAGTAATTTTCATAATTAATTAGAAGCTCTTTTATTAGAACTCTTAGAACTTAAAGTGTTCGAATCAATCATAACAAAGTCATCTTTTTTATCAATCACTGTTTTATCATCAATACTCGGTTTTGGGGTGGTGCTTTCTTTATATTCTTGATAATCAATTAAACGCGTGTGACAAACAAAGTCAGCAATCGAGCG
>JAKSUY010000043.1 GCA_024408495.1 Bacilli bacterium | reverse complement strand
ACTAAACATCCACAGGCTAAATTAGTGAGAGTTATTAAAGGCGAAGTATTTGATGTAGCAGTAGATTTAAGAGAAGGTTCGCCTACTTATGGTAAATGGATAGGAGTATTACTTTCAGAAGAAAATAAGAAACAATTATTAATCCCTAGAGGATTCGCTCATGGTTTCTTAGTTATATCCGATACCGCTGAATTTGTTTATAAATGTGATGAACTATATCACCCAGAAGATGATGGTGGCATTATCTATAACGATCCTGATATTAATATTAAATGGCCTAATATAGATGCTCCGATTTTATTAAGTGATAAAGATAAGAAGCATCCTACATTAAAAGAAGCAAAGATTAGTTTTAAATTATGAATTTAGATTTAAAAATACTTGTTACAGGCGTTAAAGGCCAATTAGGGTATGATTGTGTCCGTGAACTTAAAGAACGCGGTTATAAGAACGTTTTAGGTATAGATAAAGATCAATTAGATATCACTAATGAAGAAGCGGTGCATAAGTATATCAATGACTATAAACCAGACATAGTTATGCATAATGCGGCATGGACTCAAGTAGATAAAGCCGAGCAAATGCCTGATTTAGTGTATAAGGCTAATGCATTAGGCACTAAATATATCGCTGGAGCTTGTAAAGAAGTTAACGCTACTATGTTTTATATATCAACTGACTATGTCTTTGATGGTAAAGGCAATAAACCATTTGAAGTTGATAGTCCAAAAAACGGATTATCCGTATATGGCAAGACTAAGTCACAAGGAGAAGACTTTGTGACATCTACTTTATCTAAATACTTTATTATTCGTATTTCATGGGTATTTGGCATTAACGGTAATAATTTTATTAAGACCATGCTTAAATTAGCAGAAACCCATAAAGAACTTAATATTGTATGTGACCAAGTAGGATCTCCTACTTACACATACGATTTATCTAAATTGATGTGCGATATGATGGAAACAAATAAATATGGTATTTATCATGCCACTAACGAAGGATATTGTTCATGGGCTGAATTTGCAGAATATATATTTAAAGTCGCAAATAAAAAAGTAAAAGTTAACTATGTTACAACCGAACAATACAAGAAGATTAATCCTAATCAAGCAGATAGACCGCTTAATAGTAGAATGAGCAAAGAATCGTTAATTAAGTCAGGATTTAAATTATTTCCTAGTTGGCAAGATGCTACGAAAAGATATATTAATCAAATGATTTTGGGTTAAGCTCGTTTATAAGAATTTCATATAATTCGGAATTATTAGTCTTTATTAAATCTAAAGTCTCTTTTTTGCTATCAATTTCAAATTTATCATACGTTCCATTAAAAAATTTAACTTTTACAAACGGAAAATTATAATTTTGTATCAACTGTTTTGGATATAAATCAATATTGGTGGAACGATTAATTATTGCTTGTTCTTTAAATCTAGAATCTGAACAAGAAAGATAATACGAATAACTAAATCCGTGCTTTGTTAGATATTTTGTAAATTTAGTTTCATATTTAATTATAACGTCCCATTGCTTCTTTTGTCGTTTCACATTGTTTAAAAAGGAGTCTAAACATTTAGATTGAATAACGTTTTTGTTTAAAACAATAAACCATGATTGCAAGTGAGGTCTTATTTCGTTGCTTTTTATTAAACCCCAAAAATCGGCACTTGTATTTATATTCTTAATCGTCTCTTTTAAATTAGAAATAGGACCATATACACTATCATTACACAACAATAAAGAATCAATATTCTCAATCATACGATTGTCTTTTAAGTAATTGTATCCAATTTTGTAAGATCCAAAATCGTATTCGCCGTGTCTTTCGAACTTAGCATATTTCACTAAATCATTAATTTTTGTTAGCTCGCTTTTCAAAATTGGTGAATCAGCTATAAGAATAACTGTGAATCCTAATTTGTTAAGCTCTTTCAAATAATAAACTGTTGAATCTTTTATGACTCCATCTTTAAAATAACAAGAGAATATCGCGATATTTTTATTTACCAGCCCTTTTTTGTTTGAGAACTCAGACGAGACGGCATTTTTATTAAAAATTGGTTTAGTTCCTCTCTTAAATAAATACTTCAGTTTTATAAAAAGAATAACCAAAGGGGTTAAAGAAAGCATCTTAATCTTAATAACGCCAATAATTCTTTTATTCTTTCGCTTCATATTAATATTATAATATTAACATATGGCAAAGTTTTTAGTTACTGGCGGTGCAGGATTCATTGGTGGTAATTTTCTTCATATGATGGTGAAGAAATATCCTAAAGATAAATATGTATGTTTGGATGCTTTGACTTATGCAGGCAACATGGAAACATTAGAGCCGATTATTAAAAAGAAGAATTTTAAATTTGTCCATATGAATATATGTGATAGAGAAGGCGTATATAAATTATTTACTAAAGAACATTTTGATTATGTTATTAATTTTGCGGCGGAATCTCATGTCGATAGAAGCATTGTAGATCCAGAGATATTCATAAAGACTAATGTATTAGGAACACAAGTATTAATGGATGCATGTCGTAAATACGGGATTAAACGCTATCATCAAGTATCCACTGATGAAGTATATGGAGACTTACCATTAAATAGAAAGGATTTATTCTTTACTGAAACTACTCCTATCCATGCTTCATCTCCTTACAGCGCATCTAAGGCTGCAGCAGATTTACTTGTATTAGCATATCATCGTACCTTTAAACTCCCTGTTACCATATCTCGTTGTTCTAATAACTACGGACCATATCATTATCCAGAGAAATTAATTCCTTTAATGATAGATAACGCATTAAAGAATAAAAAATTACCTGTATATGGGAAAGGATTAAATGTAAGAGATTGGTTATATGTTGAAGATCATTGTGAGGCGATTGATTTAATTGTCCGCAAAGGAAGAGATGGCGAAGTATATAACATCGGTGGTCATAACGAATATAGCAACCTAGAGATAGTTAAGATTATTCTTAAAGAGCTCAAGAAACCAAAATCATTAATTCAATTTGTGAAAGATAGACCAGGACACGACTTAAGATACGCGATGAGCCCCGAAAAGATAGAAAAAGAATTAGGATGGAAACCTAAACACACATTTAAAACTGGTATTAAAGAAACCGTTAAATGGAATTTAGATAATCGAAATTGGATTAATAGCGTTAAATCCAAACTAGATTAAAAACGTTATCATTTCTTGTTAATGTAATATTTTGAAGTGTAACCTTGAGATTTGGCAATTAAAGATAAAACTCTTTCAATCCCATGTGCATAAGTCGCGTTAATTTGCCCTCGTTCTTTTGGAAAATTATATTTGTGGATTTTGCGTGAAAACAAGGGTTTAATGGCGTCTGATTTGGCCCAAAACATACTCCCGCTAGGGAAAATAAAATAATCATTAAGCAAATTTCTACTTATTCCTAATTTTTTTAAAATTCTTTTACATATAATGTAATTTCCACCAAAACCATTAGTTTGAGATGATATCTCCTTATAAGGAGGGGGATATAACATGCCAAGATTGTCATCGTTAGATAGCGAATAAAAGATTTTTTCCAAATTGTCAGCATCACCAAAAAGATTTTTTAAAAGATAATGCCTCCAATTTTTTCCATATTTTGCAAATTTAGATTTTTTAGTATGAATGTGACATAAGAAATCATAATTTCTCCAATATTTTTTCATTTGCATAATAAACGGCGCAATGTCTCTACCTCTGTTTTTTACTACATCAATATGAATATTTGATGCGCGAGATTTCAATTTAAATATATTACAGAGATATTTCTTCTTATATTCATTATCCGTAGTAATAAAAATATCAAAATTGTGCTTAATATAATTCGTCGCTCTAATGAATTCGTCAGCTAAATCTATATAATACATATGTATTTGAACTGCTATTTTTTTGTTAGGCGGTTCTTTTTGCTTTACATTATTTAGTTTCAATGGTTCAATAAATGGCAGATTGCAAACAGCTTTTGAAAGAGTGTTAATATTCGCATATCCATATTTTTCGTCTGGTTCTAAATAAGTCCCTTCGCACCATTCGTTCCAAGCGTTGACCAAGAGTATTCTCTCTTCTTTTTTATTAGTTAAAGCTTTATCTACAATTGCTTTGTTCCAATCATAAAAACTTTTGAGATTATAGTTATTAAAAATGAAACATTTGTATTTTCTCCTACTAGAATTATCCCATCCCATAGTGGAAGTGTAAAAATAAGGTTTATCGTGTAAATCATTTTTAATATAAGAACATATGGAAGTAACTGTGTTTTCATAATCATATAAATAATATTGCTTGGTTGCTTTTACAAAGCACCAATGAAACGCATGGTTCACCGGTGGGAAATCAAATTCAGCATCAGCAGCATTTATTGTTGCCTTGTTGGAAAACATAAGGTTCCTCGTAACAATATATAAATCACCTAGTCCCATCTGCTTTGCCGTCTTTCTCCATAAATGAATCATTTCTGTTAAATTGGGAATTTTATATGGATTATAAATAAAAATGACAGATTTATTGTTTATTTTTATGTAACGCTTATCTTTTAAATATTTAGAAATCTGGCGAATAAAATTGACAGCATCTATAATGTTATATTCTTGTTTTATAAGAATTTTTTTGTTTTCACCATCCCAAGCCCTTGTCCAATTTTCATTCGCCCAACACAAACAAAAGTTTAAATTAATTTCCGGGTTCTTCAAAAGGAGATTTAGCGGCGTCTCCATAAGTTCTTTGCCACTAAACCAATAATAATAAAAAATCAAACCATTTATGTTGTGTTTCCTCAACATTTCCGCTTGTTGTTTTAAAGTGGAAACATTTTTTAAGCAATAATATCCAATATCTTTATGCGGGGCTCTCGGTTGATAATGATTTTTAAATCTTGGCGTAGACTTTTTAACATTCGTCCATTCAGTAAAGCCCTTCCCCCACCAAGTATCGTTTTCTTTAAATGTGTGGTATTGAGGAAGATAGAACGCGAATGTGCGAACCTTGGATTTAAAAGATGAAAAATCGATGTCATCTTGATAAGCAGATTTGTATAAATATTTTTTTTCTAATTGCACTTTATTATGGTTGTGTTTTATAAAAATATGATAAAGATTAGCGAAAAATTTACCAGTTTTCCAAGTGCGACTTTGTTTTATTAAATGCAATTCATTTTTTAAAGAAGCGATTTCGGTAATTTCTTTCGCATCTAAATCGTTTCTTTCTTTCAAATAAAACGAAGTATCAAAATTGTTATAAATTAAATAATCATAAATTATGAAAAAATATTCATTGGACAATTTTCTTAAGTAATTTAAAGTATCACGGCGCTGATCTACATATTGTGTATATTCAGAGAAGGCTTTGATTTTTATGAAAGGGAATTTTATTTTTGATATAAAGGTATAAGGGTACAACATTAAATTCCCTGTCATTTCGTTTTTTTCTTTAAAATTTTTTCTTGAATCTATATATACACCGGAAGCAAAACCTTTACTTTCTAAAAAAATCGATAATTCAACTTCATATTTTAGAACTACATCCCATGCAGATTTTTGTTTTTTTACCTTGCATAAAAATTTTTCTAATACATTAGTTTGTAAAATTTTCTTATTAATCATCAAAAACCAACTTTGTATATGTAGTTTTATATCAGTACTATTAACTAACCCCCAGAAATCATAATTTCTATTATTCATATCAGTAAAAATGCTGTCCATGTTAAATATCGGACCAAAAATACTATCATTTGTTAAAAGCAATCTATCTAAATTACCAATCAGATTGTTATTTTTTAAAAATAAATACCCCAATTTATATGATCCAAAATCATACTGGTTATGCCTTCTAAACAGACCATAAATAATTTTATTTTCTAATAATTTTATTTGAGTCTTCAAAATAGGAGAATCGCTTATTAAAATTATGCCATCAAATTTTGTACTAAGATAATCTATGTATTTTAGCAAATAATAAGGTAAAACCGATTCCTTTAAATAACACGCAACTATTGCTATTGATTTATAATTCTTTTTGCCAATGTTTATATATTCATAATTAATTGCATCATCAGGAAAATTGGCATTGGATGTTCTTTTTAGCAAATTGGCTAAGTCCTTTACTGGTCCATATATTGCGCTGTTTCTAATGATGCTTTTTAAATTTTGTAACATATTTAGATTATACTATTAAAGAATTTATTTCTTTAACATATTTCTTCTATCAACTTCCGATTTAACAGATGCACGATCTTGTTCATTCAGTGACATATATGTTTGCGCTTCAAACATGTATCTTAAATATTGACTGCTAATTTCATCTGTTTGGCCATCTCCCATAATTTTGCCTTTTTCAATCCATATACATCTATCACAAAAATCAGTAATAGATTTCATACTGTGACTGACCAAAACAATCGTAATACCTTTTGCTTTAAGCTCTTTCAATTTATTAAAACATTTAGCTTGGAAATTCGCATCTCCAACTGCAAGAATTTCATCAATGAGTAAAATATCAGCATCAACGCTTATCGCTACTGCAAACGCCAATCTCATATACATACCAGAAGAATAAGTTCTTACTGGATTATCGATAAAATCTCTTATCTCACTAAAATCAATAATAGATTCAACACGCTTATCTATTTCCTTTCTAGATAAGCCGAATATAGAAGCATTAATATAGATATTCTCTCTACCAGTCATATCAGGATGAAATCCTGCGCCTAATTCAATAAGAGAAGATACTCTACCATCTACTTTAATTTTTCCTTTGTTTGGATAATAGATTCTAGTAAGCATCTTAAGCATAGTAGACTTGCCACATCCATTACGTCCTATTAATCCAATTGATTCACCTTTCTTAACGGTAAAGGACACATCATTCAATACTTCTCTAATTTCATGACGATTACGTTTCCAAAATAATAGCTTCTCTTTTAAAGAACGACCTTTATCAAAATATAACTTAAAGTCTTTAGAAACATGATCAACTGTAATAACGGTTTCGCCAATATTTTTCATATTACATTTCCTCAGCAAAGCGTTTCTTAGCTTTGTTAAACACTAAGGTTCCTACGATTAATGCCAATATAGCCCAAGCGAGACCAAAAGCCAATAGAACAAAATCTGGCCATTTGCCATAATAAAGAATATTGTGGTATCCTTCAATTAACCCACCCATTGGATTTACGCATATGAGTAAGGTTTGAATAGTGCGATGACCATCAAAGGTATCTTTAAACCACATAAGCGGTGTAGCAAACATCCAAAGCATACCTAAAATACCTAAAATGTGTCTAACATCTCGTACATATACTGTAATCGCACTAGTAAATAATGTCATTCCAAGACACATAAGATATTGAATAATAAATAATAATGGTAAAGACAATAACGGCAAGAAGGAGAAGCCTTCTCTTAATCCCCATATAAATCCAGCGCTATCAACAGAAGAGAATGCACCAAAGATATAAACTGCGATGACAATAACGAAACAATAAAGCATATTCACAAATTGACTTGTAACATATGAAATAGGTAAAACTTCTCTAGGGAAGTATACTTTGGTTACTAAGCCTGATTGATCTAGAACGGCTCCACACCCACCAGTAAGACAAGATGAGAAGAAAATCCAAGGTATAAGACCTACAAACACGTACAAATAAAAATTTGGTTTGGCATTGTTTTCAAAAAGAACACCGAACACCAATGTATAAACAAGTAATTGAAGTAGCGGATTAATAAAAGTCCATAAGAAACCAAGAACACTACCTTTATAGCGTCCTCTTAGGTCTCTTCTTACTAGACCGACTATCATTTGACGATAATCGTATATTTCTGCTAAAGTCTGTTTCATTACTATATATTTCTAAAACAAATTTTAGAACAATTAATTATAACATAATATGTTTTATCATTTAGTTATATAAAACACATATCTGCGCAAAATTATAAATTATTATCCAAATATATTAAATGATTCTCTAAGAAAAACATTAAATTTTGAATTTGGTCTTCGATAGATAATATTTCATAGTTATGTCTTAACGATTCGCTATTCAATAAACTGTTGTAATTTAATTTATCTAATAGATTAACGCGTGTTGTAATATCACTAATAATGTTACTTTTATAATCCATGTATTGTCTTTTGATTTCATTGTTCATTTCTTCGAACTTTAAGAGCCAAGGGTAGTAATAGTGCAAATCGCTTCTGTAATACGAAAGTGTACTTATATCATTGGCGTTGAATGCACTATCGAAATCCCATACCGTTCCGGCTTGCAATTTAGTGTCGTTAGATGAATCTTTTTTAAATGCATACATATTACTTCCGGCATGATCGGCGGTTATTAGAATATCGTGGGCTAGTATCCATTTAGCATATGAATTCATGTCGATATAGTTAAGACACTGTGAATTGCCTTCCAACAACAAGTCTTCAAATTTTGATACATAATTATAAATTATGTCATAACTAGTCTGATTTATGTCATCTAGATCTGGGTATTTAAACGTATATTTAAATGGGCCGTATTTAAATAAATTAGTTTCAAACGATAGGTCCTCTTTCCACCAATACGGATCATTTTCAATTATATAACCATCTTTATTAACTTTATAACGTGACTGACGATCGCCTTCACCTTCTCCTCTACTTACCGATTCGCATAAAACATATAATCCTTGAAAATCGTTATTAATGTATAGTGAGCAATATTGAAATTCTGGGGGCCAATCAAATTCTAATGTTTGCGCAATTGAAAATCCTGCTAATTGTTTAATGCTTTCACCAGTATTAATCAGAAGCCATTCACTATTCTTGTAGTCAACATCGGGAGTTGGATTTAAACGAAACGATTCTAACAAATCACTTGGCTCCTTAATTTTCAATTTAATTGACTTCTTTTCGCTTACTAAAGCACTAGTATTTCCTCTATATTTAATTTTTGCACCATCAAACATTTCTTTAGGCAAAGAACCACTCGTGCTGTCGTAAACAGTCAAATTATTTTTATCATAAATTTTAATGGCCGATTGAACATAATTGTTATTTACAATGCTTGCTCCCCACGCACCAGGTGGCGGAAGAATGCTGTTGTAAGTAGGTATAATATTTTCTTCAGTATTTATTTCTACTCTCGGAAATGCGACATTTTTAGGTTCGTTAATTAGAGCGCGACTACAAATAATAGTAGAACCAACTACTCCATTCTTTAAAATAGGGGTAAAACTAAAGTTATAAAACTTATTAGCGGTAGCGTTATATACATATGAGTTGTCATGACATTGCATTTGTTGCTCGTGATTAACATCGATTAAAACATAATCAACATTTTCTGATTCTCTAGTAGTCCAATTGAAAGTAAATGAATTATTTGTTAAATCATCAGAGGCTGCAAACTTTTTACAATATAGCTTCTTAGTGGTAACGGTTACTTGTAAATCACTTCTAATCTTGGTGATTCGATAAACATCATCTACTTTAGTTTTTTCATTATCTTGGCATTTATCGTATAAACCTCTTACCCACAACATATCGATATCGTAATTTTCATCAATTTCGACTTTAAAGTTTATTTCACCAGTGCCATCTTTTAACAAGTCTCCGCTATTTTTATCACGGGCATAGGCTAAGTTAGTCCTTCTTGGTTCAATATCATAATCTCTTGTTTTATAAATAAAAACTTTAATATGTCCATCACAAATAAAATCAGCTTTATAACTATCCAATTCCGCTCTTTCACCGATAATTTTAATGTCATTAGTTATTACATTTGCGTTAATCTCTAATAATCCAGTATTAGAGTTATAGGTATAGTCTTCATCAGCTAATGTTTTATCGGAAACAGTAATTGTAATTAAAGTAGGCAAGCGATAGTCTTCATTAGGCTCTACTAGTGAGATAACTCCTTTGTATGCTCTATTTTCAGTAGCGCTAGTCTTATCAATAGTTAAAGTAGAAGATGACATATTTACTTTATAAACTTCTAATGGTGTAGCTTCACCAGTAATTGTGATTTTATTATTTATTACATTCGCATTAATCTTTAATTGCCCGCTACTAGAGTCATAAGTATAGTCGGTGTCAGTTAATGCTTTATCAGATATAGTGACAGCAATTAAATCTGGTAAACGATAATCTTTAGTAGGATCAACTAGCGAGATAGTTGTTTCATAATCTTTATTCTCAGTGGCTGTAGTATTATCAAGTACTAAAGTGTTTGAAACCACGCTCACTTCATAAGTTTTTGGCTTGAAGTTGCATGATGAGAGTATAGAAATACTACATACCCCTACTAATAAAAAGTATTTCATAAGTAGTATTTTCTCACTTTTTCAATCTTTTTACTATTACAAATAGCACAGGTCGCGGGTCCACCCTGTCTTAGACATCGTGGACGAGGAGTACACCCCCTTGTCTATTGACAACGGGTTAGTGGTCTATTAGGTGTCTTATTAGTAGACTTACCTATTATTTAGTCATAATTATCTATATTTATTTATAAGATATGTTTCTTTATTATGATTATTTAGTTAATAAATATATTAATAGATAGTATGTAACCCATCATGACTTTGTCATCACGGGAGAAAGATTCCACCTTGTATTGCATACAACGTGGGGTTTGTTGGCATCCTTTTAGGTCTCGTACTAGACCAACTATCATTTGGTGATAATCATATATTTCACCTATTGTTTTGACTACAAAAGATTGATTAAACTTTAAATCAATTTTCTTGTGTATTTGTAAACTACTCGATCGTGGACTTTATTAATTTCAGGAATGCAATTGATGTTATATATTGAACCGCTATCAAAATAATATTGTGATCTAATAACCGGCAAACAATGGTAGCATGGTCTACGTGTCGTATAAACAAATTCAGGCGACACAAGTTTTAAATATAATTTCTTCTCAGCACACGTAAAAAATCTATTGTTTATTGCTTTATACTTACCTTTTTTATAACGTATTGGTTGAACAATGCAACGATCGAAAAATAAGATATTGTTATTTTGTTTATTAAGTTTTGTATAGAAAGAGATTTCGTGCATTTTCATGCATTTAATACTGCAACAGTTAGGGTCAAACAGCGAAAATGCATATCTCGCACCAATAAAATGAGCATCTCTATAAGGGAGTATATTTTTTATTATATTTCTAATTTTTCGATAAGCGTTTTTTGAAAATTTAATTCCGACATTTTCGGTCCCTTTTAATTATAGTTTTCTGACAGTCATTTTATGCCGTTTTTATCTCTTTTTCGGTCATTTGAAATGTTAATAAATTAACAATAATAATTTTTCGGAAAATATGCAAACAAATTGCAAA
>JAKSUY010000042.1 GCA_024408495.1 Bacilli bacterium | reverse complement strand
CCTCGAGAACTTCAACCTTAGTAATATCACTATATTTAGTTTGATCAGGAGTTATTTCACCACCTATATATCCAGCGACACCGTGAGGAATATAAAACCCAGAATAGTTTTCGATTGTAAAGAAACGTGTATCTTCAGGCTCTTGAACATCTTTGTGAGTAACTCTAAATCTAACTTCTCCACCTTTAATGTCATAAATTGTATTATTTATAACCGCTAAAGAAACACGAACACGGGTTTCTCCTTGGTTAACGCGAATTATTTCACATGTGCTCTGTTCCTTAACAAATTTCGCCTCACTAGTGTTGGTGCTTTGACAAGATGCCATAGTTAATACACCAAGCAAACAAGTTGCACCTAATAAAATCTTTTTAAAAAATCCGTTTTTCATAAAAACCTCTCTTAGAATCTAGATTTTAATAGAAAAGAGTGAAAAATGCAATTTATACCGACTATTTAACTAAATAATTGCTACAATTATGATATCAACGAATGAAAAAACATCTAAAAGACATAAAAAATAGTGTATTACATTACAAAAAAGAAACACCGCTAATCAACAGAATGTTTACCGGTTTATTAGTGGTAATGGTTCTAGCTACTTTTTTAACCGCTTTTGTTACAAGTATAAATTCTTCGTTTATAGGCGCTTATTATAATAAAAACGGGTCTGGTTTAGCAGCGATATCGTTATCCTTAACCGCAATCAGTTTTATTGATATCTTTGCAGCTGTATTAACTACTGGCACTCAAGCAAAAACCGCAGGCGCTTTAGCAAACGTTGATAAAAAGAGAGCTAATAAGTTTGTTTCAGCTGGTTTCTTTTTAGCGTTAATTGTAGGTGCCGTTTTCTTTTTTATTTATTTCTTTGCTACTGAAGGCGTTGCATTAAGATTAAGCGGTTCAATTGATGAAGATGTCAAAATCGGTGTTATTAATTATTTAAAAGGTTTCTCAATTTGCCTACCTTTTTATGTAATAAACGGAGTTATTCGTCCAACCGTTATTTTAGATGGCAATCGTAAATTAGTAGTATTTTCTTTGATTGCAATTATCGGATTTACCATATTAGGAGACTTTATCAACGTTACCTATCTTAATGGTGGCATCTTTGGAATTGGGGTTTCGACATCTATCGCTTATATCGTATCAACATTATTACTTTTATCTCATTTCTTTCTAAGAAAAAAATCAATCTTAAGAATATCCCATAAATACTTTGATCGACACATTGCTTGGGAATTAATTAAAAGAGGAAGCATCAATATCACTAAAACGGTTGCAAACTCATTGTTTCAACTTTACACTAACGTGGTTTTGCTTCAAATCGGTGGACAAGCCTCATTAACCATTTTAGGTATTCAGGCTAGCTGCTTTGCAGTCGTTAACTCAATTGTAAACGGAGTTTATGATTGTGGGTTTATTCTTAATCACGTTTGCGGAGCAGAACAAGATAACGATGCTACTGAAAGACTACATCGACTATTAATGAAATTTGCAGTTATATTTGTCGGCATTGTTTCAATTATTTTTACTGCACTTTCTTATCAAATTGCCTTGAGTTACGAAACTGATTCCGCTTTAATCACCGAATTAACTGTAGCAATTGCATGCTCAATCGCCGTGCTTCCTTTTGAAGCGATTGAAACCATTGCTATAGTTTTTATGCCGTTTAAAGAATGCAATATTGCTTTTGTTTTAAGAATTTTAGTTTTACCAGTTATTTTTACCTCAATACTAGGATTTTTAATCGGTGGATATGGTTTCTGGATTGGAAAAGCGATTGCGGTAATATTCTATATTCCACTTCATTTAATGGTTGCAAGAATTAAATATGGCCATTTCCCAAAAACCATGATTGAAATGTATTTCATGCCTAAAAACTATGGATATAACAACGAAACAACTTTGAGAGGAAGAATTGGTTCACATGAAGACATAGTTAGAATCACTAACAACGCTCAAAAATATTGTAAACGTCTAAACATTAATGAAAGAGATTCCGCTCGCCTACTTAATACAATTAAAATAATTGGAGAATATTACGACAAAACTAAGGAATATGATCGTTATGATCAATATAGCGAAATATTAGTGTATATCAAAGATAACAAATTATATATAAGAGCGAGAGACAGTTTAGAAAAAGAATATTTTGAAGAAATCATCGAAGAGATAAATAAAATATTCCATATTAAAAAGATTAAAAAAGATGACAATAACTATTCGATATTAAACGCAATTAAGAAATACACAAAAAGTATTGAATATGTAAATATCTTAAATGTAAATAATTATTTATTAGCGATTTAGTTTTTATGAAGTCGCTTATATAATTCAGCAGCAACATCATTTGATAAAATTTCTGCTAGTTCAGTTACACTAGCCTTTTTTAACGAATCAATATCGCGGTACTGTTTAAGTAATACTTCTAAACGTTTTTTGCCTAAACCAGGAATATCATCAAAAATTGATTTAAACATACTTTTACTGCGTTGATCTTTATGGAACGAGATTGCAAAGCGATGCACTTCATCTTGCATTCTCATAAGTAATAAAAATAAAGGTGACTTATTATCAATTGGATATATTTTTCCTTTTTTATCAATGATACCTTTTGTCTGGTGTTTATCATCTTTATATAAACCAAAAATCGGGAAAGGATAATTGTTTTTGATTGCTCTTAGTTGAGGAAGGCCTCCATCTAATAAAAGTAAGTCAGGATATTCTCCTTTCTCTTCTTCTATTCGTTTATAGCGTCTTGTAACCACTTCGTTCATGCTAGAGAAATCGTCATTGCCTTTTTCTTCAATATGATACTTGCGGTACATCTTTTTATTTGGTCGGCCGTTTTTATAAACCACTAACGCGCTTACTGGATCACTACCTTGAAGATGAGAATTATCAATTAATTCAATTTGATAAGGCGTTTTAATTTTCAATAATTTACCTAACTTCTCTAATAATTCTAAATTATTGTCCGTTAATCTAGCGGTCATAAAGTGCTTATCTAAACTATCTTTTGCATTATTTTCCGCCATCAGAATTGCTTCATAAATTGCTCCACGTTTAGTGCTAATTATTTTTGTTTCAAATAGTTCCTCTAATTCGCTAGAGTTAGCTAAATTAATCGCAATTGATGACGGTAGTTCTCTACTACTATAATATTGTTCAATAAGATGAATTATTTCATCTTCGTTATTAAAGAAAGCAGAAGCGACATAAGCATTTTTACCAAGCAAAATTCCGTTCCGATAAGTTAAGACCGCTAAACAAAGATAACCATCGCGATAGGTAAAAGCAAAAACATCTAAAGATTTAAAAGAAGGATTTTCTACCATCTGTTTTTCATTTGTCTTATCAATCGCCATTAATAACTTTTTATATTCATTTGCTTTCTCATAATTTTCTTTATTAGATGCTTCTAGCATTTTACTTTTAATATCATTCCGGATGCTTTGATTATTACCAGACAAAAACGAACGAATATCATTTACCATCTTTTGATAAGATGCTTCATCGATTTTGTTGACGCATGGCGCTAAGCATTGTCCTAGATCTTTATATAGGCAAGAAACTTTAGGAAGAGTTTTACATTTCCTAAGCGGAAATAATTTATTAAGTAAATCAATAACTTGATAGGCATCTCCACTATTAGGATAAGGACCAAAATAATAATATTTCTTGTCTTTAGTGTTTCTGGCTATTTTTAAAGTTGGATTACTAGTTTTTGCTAAAGCGATATAAGGATAGTGCGAATCATCTTTTAAAAGAATGTTATAACGGGGCATATGTTCATGAATCAAATTCATTTCTAGAATTAACGCTTCTTTTTCGTTATGAGTAATAATGTAATTAAAGTGATGAACGTGCATCACCATCGCAGCCACTTTACCAGATTGAGGACGTAAAAAATACTGACTGACACGTTTATATAAATCTTTAGCTTTTCCGATATAAATAATCCTATTGTCGCTATCAAACATTTGATAAACGCCACTCTTATGTGGAATTAAAGGTATATCGGTTTTAATTTTATTAGTCACGCTTATAATATAGCACCAAAAACACTTTTATGTATGGTAAGATAACTACATGAGCGTTTCTTTAAAGATTACCGAAGAAGTAGTCATCATCATCAAAAAGAAATATCAAAAGTATCAAAAAGACAATCCGATGCCTTATGTGATTTTCTTTGCACAATTTGATAATACTACTGTAAGTATCTTTAAATCTCCTAAGAAAATACTTTATTCGTTAACTATTGCTGGAAAGAAACAAGCGAATATTGAAAAAGTTCTAAAAGAAATTGGCATAGATGAATATGAATTTGATAAGACTCCTGAACACATCAAAGAAATGAAAGAAGAGAGCAAAGAATTTTTATTCTTAGAGGATCAAATCGGTAGCGATGAAGTCGGCACTGGTGATTTCTTTGGTCCAATTACAGTTGTCGCATCTCTAGTTAGAAAGAAGGATTTACCTCGTTTAAAAGAACTAGGGGTAGTTGATTCTAAAAAGATGAGCGATGAGAAGATTCGCCGTGTTGGCAAAATCGTGGTAAAAGAATTTAAATATTCTTCACTTACTTTAGATAACAAGAAATATAACGAAGTAGTAAAGAAAGGCTATAACATGAACAAAATTAAATGTTGCCTACATAACCGAGCGCTATTTAATTTACATTCTAAATTTCCTAAAATTACTAACTTCTATGTTGATCAATTTGTGGAATCAGATAAATATTATGAATACCTAGAAAAAGAAAAGAACGTTTTACATGATATTTATTTTCACACCAAAGGCGAAACCTATTTCCCAAGCGTTGCATTAGCCAGTGTAATCGCTCGTTACTCATTCTTAGAAAAAATGGATGCTTTGAGTAAAAAATATAAAGTAAAGATTCCCTTTGGCGCTAATGCTCAAGTCGATAAATTCGCAGCCGAATTCTTAAAAAAATTTGGTCAAAAAGAATTAGATAAAGTTGTAAAACAAAATTTTAAAAATTATAAAAAAATAATCAATGAAAAAGCTTAAGAGCTTTTAAAAAATACTCTGGCAAAGGTGAGGTGAAACTCATCTTTTTCTTTGTACTAGGGTGGGTGAAGGTAATTTTATAAGCGTGAAGAATTTGTCCATCCTTCACTTGATGACGATTGTCTCTTCCGTATAGCGGATCACCGATTACTGGATGATTTATATATTCGAAGTGAACACGAATTTGGTGAGTGCGTCCTTGCTTTAGTTTTACATCCACCAAAGTAGCATCCTTAAATCTTTTAAGAACTTTGAAACTACTTTCTGCTTCTTTACCTTTAAGTGAGTCTACGCACATCTTAAGCGGATTAGATTTGTCTCGACCAATCGGTGCGATGATTCGACCTTTATCTTCTTTAATCACGCCTTTTACCAATGCTTGATATTCTCGGTGCATAGTATGATTTTCAAGTTGTTTCGCTAGCGCGCGATGAGCGACATTATTCTTCGCAACAACAAGCAATCCAGAAGTATCTTTATCAATTCGATGTACAATGCCAGGACGAGTAGGATCAATCGAACTTAAATCTTTAATGCAATAAATAAGCGCGGTTACTAAAGTATGTTCGTGATTTCCGCTTCCTGGATGCACTACTAATCCTCTTTGCTTATTAATTACTAATAAGTCTTTATCTTCGTAGATAATATCTAAAGGAATATTTTCACCTTTAAGTTTACTTTCCTTTTTTGTTTCTATAGTGATAACATCTTTTAGCTTAACTAAGTAGTTAGCCTTCACATTTACATCATTTACTTTCACTAACCCATCTTTGATTAATTTTTGAACTTGGCTACGAGAAAAAGAAGAATCGATTAAGGGAACAACTAAATCAATTCGTTTATTTAAATAATCACTTTTGTTGATTATTATCTTCATGTTTTTTCTCTTCTTCTAATTTCTTCGCATACTCTTCAGGTGTCATCGAAAATTCACCACGACGATTGCGCTTAATTGCTTCTTTGATTTCATCAACGATAATAAAGATTAAAATCAAAATGACACAAACTGTAACGTAAGAATCAGCTAAATTAAATATATAGTCAAAGAAAGAAAACTTAATCCAGTCAACTACACCAGTAAACCCGACGATATTGTCATAATAGAAAAGTCCGTCGATTAGATTTCCAATGCAACCTGCATAAATTAGCATGATACAAACTTTGTAGCGCTTTTTAAGTCCTCGGCCTTTAAGAAGATAGACCACCGGGATTCCTAGCGCTAGAATCGCTCGTATGACAATTAAAACTACTCGCGCAGCCTCGTTACTAGAACCAATCCCAAAGATTCCACCGGTGTTATATATAAGAGTAACTTTTATAAAGTTAGGAATTACCCAAATCCCGCCTTCAGAGCCTTGCTCAATACCATGGTAATAATTAACCATTATCCATTTTGTAACTATATCTATGATAATTGCGCCTAAAGTGATATAAAAAAGCGGACTTTTAATTAAGGATAAAAAGAATTTTTTTACTTTTTCTTTCGTAAATAATTCCTTAATTTTTTTCTCCATTCTTTAAAACCTCATAGCAGCGCTTGCACACTTTAGTTCCGTCGCCAACGTCAAATAATTCTTCGTGATAATTCCAACAACGCGGGCACTTAGTTCCTTTGGCCTTAGCGACTTTAATATCGGTTGGACCTTGCTTTAAATATACGTGCGAAACGATATAGGTGCGCGCTAACTCAGCAGGCTCAAAATCTTTAAGAAAATTATAAGCATCGCCATCAATTGTTAGATAAACATCAGCATCTTGATTACTACCAATTTCACCTTTCTTACGAAGTTCTTCTAGCTTTTGATAAATCTCTACTCCAATGGTGTTAGCCATATTTTCAAGCATATCGTATTCACTTGAACCTCCACTTTGAAATACATGAGTCGGAACTGGGAAATCATAAAGATTTGGATTACTCTTACTGTGGAATGGTAGATTATTATTAACTTCTTCCATTGTAAAAGGTAGAATCGGTGTTAATAATCTCATTAAAGTGAATGTTATTTCATAAAGCACCGTTTGCACTTGTCTTCTTCTTAGCGAATCTTTTGCTTCGCAGTACAGGATATCTTTTGCATAGTCTAGATATAATCTAGAAAGGAAGATTACAATGTAATTATTAATAGCGCTAAGCGCTTGGTTAAATGCATATTTATCATAAAGTTCAATAACTTTATTTTTGAGATATTCAAGCATTCCTAAATTAAATAGATCTTGTTTTTCAAACTTAGTAACATGATCTTTTTCAGGATTAAATGGTTTAGATATATCTCCATCCACTAAGTTACCAAGTAAGAACTTAAAGGTATTACGAATTTTACGATACATATCACTGGTTTGCTTAATGACATCTTCGCTAATTCTTGCATCTTCTTTAAAGTCAACCGTAGCCGCCCATAAACGAAGAATATCTGCGCCAAATTGATTTGCAACTTTATTCGGATCGATACCATTGCCTTTTGATTTAGACATCTTATCCCAGTTTTCATCAACGACGAATCCGTGCGTAACACAAGTTCTAAATGCAGGTTCGCCACTGACAATGCTTGAAATAATCAAAGACGAGTTAAACCAACCACGATATTGATCATTACCTTCTAAATATAAATCAGCCGGATAGCTAATTCCTCTTTCTCTTAGGACTCCGTTCCAACTACTACCACTATCAAACCAAACATCCATGATGTCTACTTCTTTAGTGAATTCGCCGTGTGGAGAATGTTCATTCTTATAACCTTCAGGTAACAAATCCTTTGCTTCTTTTAAATACCAAATATCACTACCATTTTCCTTGAAAAGCTTAATGATATGGTCAAACACATTTTCATCCATAATCGGTGTTTTATCTTCACAATAAATAATTGGTAAAGGTACACCCCAAATCCTTTGACGAGAAATACACCAATCGTTTCTTTCATCAATCATATTGTGCATTCTTTGTTCGCCCCAAGCCGGATACCACTTAATCGCTTTAATCTCGCTAAGTAATTTTTCTTTAATTGGTTTAATGGAACAGAACCATTGTGGAGTTGCTCTAAAGATTAAAGGTTTCTTAGTTCTCCAATCATGCGGATATGAGTGCTTAAATTTACTAGCTTTCAATAAGGCATTAACTTTAGTTAAGGCATTAATAACTTTATCATTGGCTTCTTCGTAGAATAGCCCTTTAAATTCACCAGTAGATTCATCTAAGTAACCACGTGAATCAACTGGACAATATGGTTTCAAACCATACTTAGTACCAACAATGTAGTCATCAAGACCATGGCCAGGAGCGGTATGAACGCAACCCGTGCCAGCATCATTAGTAACGTGGTCACCTAAAATAATAATCGAATCGCGATTATATAACGGATGAGTGGCTACTAATCCTTCTAATTCTTGTCCTTCAAAAGTCTTAATTTCTTTAACATCTTTAAAGCCTAAGATTTCGCTTAATTGATCTTTAAATTCAGCTAAGAAGATAAAATTACCTTTATCGGTCTTATATAAACCATAAATAAATTTTGCGTTTAAACAAATCGCTAAGTTTGCAGGAATAGTCCACGGAGTTGTAGTCCAAATAATAAAGGATGCATCCTCGCTAAATTTGCCTTTCTTATCTTTAACTTTAAACGCAACATAAATTGAATATGATTCAACATCGTAATATTCAATTTCTGATTCGGCCAAAGCGGATTCGCTAGATGGAGACCAATAAACCGGTTTTAATCCTTTATATATATAACCCTTAAGAGCCATCTCTTTAAACACTTCAATTTGTCGTGCTTCATATTCTTTACTTAGAGTAAGATACGGATGGTCATAATCACCAATCACTCCCAAACGACGAATTTGTTCTTTTTGAATCTCTACTTGTTTAAGTGCGTATTCGCGACACTTCTTTCTAAACTCCACGACCGGAGTAGTCTTACGATTCACTCCACTCTTAATAACTTGGTTTTCGATTGGTAAACCATGTGTGTCCCAACCTAACACAAACGGAGTATAAAAGCCTTGCATTGCTTTATAGCGAATTACAAAATCCTTTAGAAGACGATTAAGCATGTGGCCGCAGTGAATATTACCATTGGCATATGGCGGACCATCATGAAGAATGAAAGGTTTAGCGCCTTTACGAGACTTAAGAATTTCTTCATAAAGTTTCTCATCTTTCCATTTTTTAACAAGCGCTGGTTCTTTATTAATTAAGTTTCCGCGCATCTCGAAGTTTGTCTTCGGCATTAGTAATGTATTTTTAAATTCCATAATCTTTACTCAATATTTTTATTTTTGAGGAATCCCGGAAGGATATCTTCCTCTTTCTCCTCTTCCTTTTCTTCCTTCTTGTTTTCGTTTTGTGGAGTGAATTTAATTTCGTTATTATCCTCGTCGTCGGTGTCATCCTTATTAGTTAAATCATATTCTTCAGGGAAATCACTTGCAATAATACTTACAATAATTTGATCAGAAAATTGATCGTTAATCGCAACGCCTAATTTAACATCAACCGCGTTACCAGCTTCTTCAATAATATGATTTACGCATTCTTGCGCTTCGTATAACGAAACGTTTGCTCCACAAGTAACTGCGCAAATTGCACGACGCGCACCGGTGATGGGTGTTTCAAGCAACGGTGAATTAATTGCTGCAGTAGCAGCATCAAGCGCTTTGCTTGGTCCTTCACCCATACCATAACCAATTAGTGCGATGCCCGAATCTTCTAAGGTGTTTCTTATATCTGCAAAATCTAAATTAATAATTCCTGGAACAGTAATTAAATCAACGATCGTTTTAACCGATTGCGCTAATACGCGGTCGCTTTCAATAAATGCATTTGAAATAACTTCGTTCCCTTTTTCCATCAATAGCTTATCGTTAGAAACGATAATAATTGAATCAACTTCACCTTTTAAATCGCCTAAACCTTTAATTGCTTTTTTAACTCTTTGTTTTCCTTCAAAACCAAATGGACGAGTAACAATTGCCACAGTTAAAGCCTTTTCTTCCTTACAAATTTTGGCAATCACCGGAGATGCTCCTGTACCAGTGCCTCCGCCCATACCAGCGGCAATAAACACCATATTCGCTCCCCGAACAATATTACGAATTTCTTCAGCGCTAGCTTCTGCGGCCTTTTTGCCAAGTTCTGGATCTCCGCCAGCACCTAAACCATTAGTTAACTCTCGTCCTAATACCACTTGATGAGCAGAAACAACTTTTGAACCAAGCAAAGATTGCACATCAGTGTTCATGACATAAAAATCAACGGGGCTAGTGTCACCGACTTCATCAATCATGCGATTAACTGCGTTATTACCTGCGCCGCCTACACCAATGACCACAATTCTCACTGCTGGCATTCCTAAACTATCATCCACCATAAGTCTCTCCTTTGCTCGTTTTTAACTTATTTAAGTTAGGCCGATTATTTGGATTATTTAAACGATGATCTTCTAAGGAACCACGGTAACTAGAAGATGCTAACATCGCCCCTATACAATTTAAATACTTTTCGTGCCGGGCGCCAATAATTTTTAACGGAATTTGTTTAATTTCGTGGTTTGGATATTTGCTTTTAAAGTAATTTAAAAAGCCATCTAAGCGACTAGCAGCTCCACCAAAAATAATTGGGAAGTTGCGTTTGTTCTCAGGATACGCGGCTAATAAATTGTTGAGACAATTATCAAAAGCATAGACGTAATTATCTAGATAATCTTTTATCACACGATTTAAGTCTTGCACGGTGTAAAGCATTTCTTGTCCATCATTAGTTAAAGCGTTACATACGGTCGGATTAAAAGAAATCAAACGAGTATCATAACCATAACGGCGTTTTAGTTTTTCTGCTTCTTTTACGTCAATATGGAAAGCATCACTAATTGCTTTAGTTAAATCATCACCGCCCATTGTGAAATGAACGGAATTATAAATAAACGTTTTGGAAAGTAGTGAAACACTTGTATAAGTTGAACCCACATCGACATAGATATAAGCCTTCGGTGTTTCGCTATCATTCACCAGTAAATGAGCAATCGCACTTGGTGAGATTACACATTTCTTAACTTTGATATTAGCAGATTCAAGCGTCATCTTGTAGCCGTTAAATAATCGGTTAGGTAGCGTATAGATAATTGCTTTCATGCCAAGGTAATCGCTAGTTAAGCCAAGTGGTAGCTTATCAGTATTGCCCTTACCATTTGAGAGATAAAAGATTTTTGGAATGATATCAACAAAACTATTTTCTTTTTTAATTTTGCATTTTTTAATCATCGCAATAATATTCGCTAAATCAATTTGTTGAATCTTACTATCGTTAGAAATAACGGAAGTTGTTTTCTTATCTTCGTAAATCTCAAGTCCAATGGGCGGAAGCACTAACACAGCATTTCTAATATCAAAGCGAACACGAGCTTTTTTATCTTCGATATGAGCAATTTCTTTAAATAAACTGCTTAGTGATTTAATGTCGATAATGTTACCGTTTTTAATTAAACCATTGAGTGGACGAGTGGTCGCATACAAAACAATCGGCTCACGATCAATCACTTGGCCGACCACAATTTTAACCGCCGAATCTGTCGGCTCAATCACAATGGTTGGAGTTTGCATTATTCCGTAAATAGAATAGCCCACGGATAAAAAAATGTAAAGAAAACTAATAAAACCGAAATCGGTTTTTATTAGTTAATTTCTAATCACCTTCGTGCGCGGGAAAATAATTTCTTACTTATTTTTATCGCCAACTCCTAAAAGGAGAGTGGCTAAATCAATCTTTAATCCCTTAGATTCACAATGATCAAATATCTTTTTGGTTTTTTTACTACTATATATTCTTTTTTATTATAAGAA
>JAKSUY010000041.1 GCA_024408495.1 Bacilli bacterium | reverse complement strand
AAAAACCTTGGTGCCATTTAGCCACCCAATATAATCAAGAAATTCCTAATAAGGAAATCGATATGGATTTTATGAATCTTAACCAAGCAGCGCACGGTGATCGTGAACATGGTTTTATTGGAGCAAGACTTCGTCTACCACGTAAAATTATTATGGGTTATTGGAAAGACCAGTCAATTATTAACGAACTCTCTAATTGGATGCGCGCGTGCTATGCATATAATGTAAGTCAAAATCTAAATGTAGTTCGTTTTGGTGACAATATGCGTAATGTAGCCGTAACGGAAGGCGATAAGGTTGAAGCCCAGATTAAATTCGGCTGGCAAGTAAATACTTGGGCGGTCGGTGACTTAGTGAAAGAAATGAAAAAGGTTTCTGATAGAGAGATTAGTAATTTGATGACTACATATAAATCTTTATATGAGTTTAACACCAAGAAACTTGATTTAGTGAAATATCAAGCGCGTGAGGAAATTGCAATTAAGAAAATGCTTGATAGAAATAAGGCTGGAGCATTCACAAATACATTTGAAGATTTATACGGAATGGAGCAACTCCCTGGTTTAGCTAGTCAACACCTAATGTCGTTAGGATATGGTTATGGAGGCGAAGGTGATTGGAAAGTAAGCGCCTTAACTCACATCATTAAAATGATGACTAAAGGGATGAAAGGCGGCACTTCCTTTATGGAAGACTATACTTATAATCTAGTTAAAGGTAAAGAGTTCTCTTTAGGCGCACATATGTTAGAAGTGTGTCCAAGTTTAGCCAGTAAGAAGCCTCGAATCGAGACTCATCACCTAGGAATAGGCATGAACGATAAAGATCCCGCACGTTTAGTGTTTGAGGGTAAACCAGGCAAGGCAACCGTCACGTCAATAGTCGATATGGGCGGCCGTTTTAGAATGATCGTTCAAGATATCGAAGTTGTGAAATCTCCATATTCAATGCCTAACCTACCTACTGCGCGTGTATTATGGAAGGCGATGCCAAATTTAAAAGATGGAGCAAAGCTCTGGATATTAGCTGGCGGCGCACACCACACGGTGCTAAGTATGGATGCAGATGCAAACATGCTCCATGATTTAGCCGATTTACTTGATATTGAATTTGTTCATATTAACAAAGAAACAACTTTCGAATCACTAAAAACTCAATTGGATTTAATGGATAAATAAAATGGAAACGGCAGTAGTAATAATAATTATTATTTCTATTATTATAGGTATTCCTCTTATAATTTCCATTATTGCCGCAATTGTGAGATATTTTAAAAAGCAAAACAAAGCTGCTGATGAAACTATTAAGCAAACCGATGAGCTTAAAAGAGCTAACGATTTAAAAGAAAGGGAACTTGCTATTCGTGAGGCTGAGCTTAAATTAAAACAAGAAGAGAAAGGAAATAAAAAATGAAGTATTCATTAGGTTTAGAATTAGGCTCTACTAGAATCAAAGCTGTTTTGATTGATGATAATTTTAAAATTATTGCTCAAGGAGATTATGCTTGGGAAAATAAATTAGTGAATGGTTATTGGACCTATGATTTAAACGATATTCATGCTGGTGTTAAAACTTGTTTTAAAAATTTACTAGCTAATTATAAGAAGGTCTATCATCACGATTTAAACAAAATTGATGCAATGGGTATTTCAGGCATGATGCATGGGTATTTAGCATTCGATAAAAACGATAAATTACTAGTTCCGTTTAGAACTTGGAGAAATACCACGACTGGAGAAGCTAGCGAAAAGCTAACTAAACTATTTAAGTTTAATATCCCACAACGTTGGAGTATCGCTCATTTATATCAAGCGATTTTAAATAAAGAAAAACACATTAACCAAATTGCTTATATAACTACGTTAGCGGGCTACATTCATTATCGTCTAACTAACAAACACGAAGTGGGTATTGGCGAGGCAAGCGGAATATTTCCAATTGATAGTAAGACTCTAACTTATGATCAAAAAATGATTGATAAATTTAACAATTTAATTAAGGGTAAAGTAAAGTGGAAACTACTTGATGTTTTACCTAAAGTAAAAGTTGCTGGCGAAGCACCTGCTACTATTACCACTGAAGGAATGAAGTTCATCAACACTAATATTAAAAATATTAAATTATGTCCTTGTGAAGGCGATGCTGGAACCGGGATGGTCGCCACTAATAGTATTAAAATTAATACTGGTAACGTTAGTGCTGGAACAAGTGACTTTGCCATGATTGTCACCAATAAGAAATTAGGAGTTCACCAAGAAATTGATATGGTTACTACTCCAACTGGTAATCCAGTTGCAATGGTTCATTGTAATAATTGCACTAGTGATATTAATGCTTGGGTAAATTTATTTAGCGAAGTGCTTAAGCTTAATGGAGTTAAAGTTGATCAAGGTAAGTTATTCACTAAATTATTTAATGAATCATTAAAAGGTGATAAAGATGCGAGTGGATTGACTAGTTTCAATTATTATTCAGGTGAAGGGATTACTAAGCTTGATAAAGGTAAACCTTTATTAATTAGAGAACCAGATGCGAAATTTAATTTAGCGAATTTTATGAAGATGAATATCTTATCTTCACTTGCAACTTTAAAAATCGGATTAGATATTTTAACTAAACAAGAAAAGGTGACAATAAATAATATTTATGGTCATGGAGGATTATTTAAAACACCAAAGGTGGCACAAGAAATTTTAAGTGCTGCGATTAATGCTCCAGTTAGTGTTCTTTCTAGTGCTGGCGAAGGTGGACCATATGGTATGGCTATTTTAGCTAGTTACCTTATTAATAAAGGTAAGAAGGAAAGTTTAGAAGATTATTTAACAAAAAAAGTTTTTAAGAACGTAAAAGTTGTTACAATAAAAGCGAAACCCGCTGATGTAACCGGGTTTAATAAATATTTAAATCGCTATCAAAAATATTTAGCGGTTGAAAAGGAAGCAATTAAATAGGAGAAAGTATGAACGTTGATGAATTAAAGAGAATCGTTTACGAAGAAAATCTTAACCTTGTTAAGAATGATTTAGTAATTTTAACGTGGGGCAATGTTTCAATGGCAGATCGTGAACTTGGTGTCTTTGTCATTAAACCAAGTGGTGTTTCTTACAAAAAGATGAAGCCAAAAGACATGGTTGTGGTCTCGCTTAAGACCGGTAAGAAAGTGGGTGGCAAACTTAATCCTAGTAGCGATACTCCTACCCACTACGAACTTTATAAAAAGTTCTCTAAAGTAAACGGCATCGTTCACACGCATTCAATGTTTGCGACTGCATTCGCTCAAGCTGGAGTAGATATAATTCCTTTAGGAACCACACATGCTGATACTTTTTATGATGCCGTTCCGTGCGTTAGAAAATTAAACAAAAAAGAAATTGAAGGAAATTATGAGGCTAATACTGGACTAGCGATTATTAAAGAATTTAAAAAACGTAATATATGTCATTTAGAAACCCCCGCCGCAATTTTAGAAAGCCATGGCTCATTCGCTTGGGGTAAAGATGCACACGAAGCAGTTAAGAACGCAATTACCCTAGAAGCGGTTGCGAAGATGAACTTCTTAACTTATTCAATCAATCCGAAAGTTAAAAAAATAGACCAATATTTAAGTAATAAGCATTACGAAAGAAAACACGGGAAGAATGCTTATTATGGTCAAAAGTAATTTATTTTAAATTACGAGAATTATTTTCTTGGGCAAGTTTTGCAATGTTTTCGTTGGTAATTTTTTCAATCATTGGCATTACTTGTGTAGTTGGTTTATCTTTAAAGTCTTGATACTTTAATGGTTGATGGAATTCAATGGCAATATTTCTCTTCTTAAAGCCCTTTGGCTTTTTCATTGTCACTAAATGCGATCCGTGAGTTGAAGCAAAGATGATATCTTTCTCTGCCCAATAAGCGGGTTTAAGCGCTCCGTCCTTATAAGGAAGGGTTTTAAGTTGATCAGGGTATTTCATTCGAGTGCCTTCCGCAAAAACGAAATATGATAAATCGTTCTTCTTGAGTCTTTCTCCGATTTGTTTAAACAATTGCAATTGATGTAAAACATCATCGCGGTCAATAAAAATTCCATCAATCGATTTAATAATAGTACTTACAAAGGGAATCTTTGAAGTTTCTTTTTTAGCTACAAAGCTAACGGGTCTTTCGCTTAAATAAATATAAAAGACCGGATCAAAGAAACTACGGTGATTGGAAATGCCTAAAAAGCTTTCTTGGTGGTCAGAAAGATATTCAAGATGATGAACTTTAATATCAAAGCGCAAAGCGTTTATGCATCTAATTAATAGGTCACGAACTTTTTTATAACGAATTTCAATCGGTGTTTTTTCAGGATGCTTCGAATATCTTCTCATCCAAGTCAAACGCGAAAATAGGATTCGAGGTCCAAGTTTGATACATCCAAGGATGAAGTACGGTTTAACCATTTATTTTTCCACCTTAACCGAAACCGGTGGCACAATCAAAGTTGTACCATCTTTTTTATTGTAGCATATTGCCCTATCACTTGGGTTAATAAAAATATTAATATTTTTGTAATACTTGTCTTTTCCATATCTACTTCTAAGCGCAAATAAGACACCATTATTTTCTAAATCATAAACACTCGCGTTGCGGTCGATTGCACCCATATCCACTTCGTGGAAATAACGGATTTTCTTTCTTTCTTTAATTGCTTCTTTAAAGGCCTCGACCATAAAGCTTCTTTCTTTTAACAAAGAATAATCAAAGCGATTTAAACCATCTCCGGCATTATAAGTATTGCCTTCACCTTTCTTACTTAAACCGATTTCTTGTCCAGCGTGGAAGAAAGGAATTCCTAACGAATAAAGAATTAAAGAATTAGCAAAGCTAACGCGCATTAATTTATCCTTTTCGCTTAATTCAGGGCGCAAGGCATTTACCTTATCGTATAAGGTGTGATTATCATGACATTCAATAAAATTTACCGAACAAGACACATGGGAGAAACGTGAATGTTCAATAAAATTGAAACTTGAACCAGTTAGCGCTTCTTTAAAGTTTTGACGCTGCTCAATGCTATTAAGTGCGTATCCCCAATATTTACCGCTAATATTACCGATGACTGAGTCTCGGTAAAAATCGTTAAAGAAACTCACGAATTGGATGTGACGCGCGTTGTCCGCATTTGCTAAAACTAGATTATATCCGCTCATCATATTCCAACCTTCACCATAAAACATAAAGCCGGGACGGAACGATAATATCGTTGATTTTAATTCGTTGATGGTATCAGCATCTATAATCCCCATTAAATCAAAACGGAAACCATCAATATGGTAATAGGTGGCCCACCACTTACACACATCAATGATTAATTTACGTGCCATCTTTCTTTCGCTCGCTAAATCGTTACCGCAACCACTACTATTAAAGTAGACACCTTCATTTGTGCGTCTAAAATAATAATTTGGTACAGTCGCTTCTAAAGAAGAATATTGATGTTCGTAAACATGATTAAAAACCACATCCATTACTATACGCATTTTGTTTTTGTGGAAGTGCGACACTAATGCCAATAAATCTTTGATTCGACTAGCGGGATCATTTACATTTGAAGCATAGCTTCCTTCGGGTACAAAATATTGGATCGGATCGTAGCCCCAGTTATAACTCTTATCTGGGTGCTCTTCGTCAACGGTTGCGTAATCATAGATGGGTAATAATTGAAGATGGGTAACGCCTAGACTCTTGATATAATCAAAACCTACAGGGAGTCCGTCTTTATTGGTACGGCCTTCTTCAATTAAACCGAGAAATTTACCTTTATTAACAATGTTAGTGTTTCTATCAATGGTTAAGTCACGAACGTGACCTTCATAAATAATAGCATCAAGATAAGAATTCATTTTTTCTGGATGCTTATCATGCATATTTATCTTATAACTATTTAAATCTAGGATGACGTTGCTCTTACTATTCGCAGTTGAAGCTTTCCCATACGGATCAAGAGTTTTAGTAGACACACCACTATTAGTGACATAGTAATTATAAGTATGACCTTTTAAATTTCTTTCAATAGTTAGACGATAAACACCACGATCAGTTCTTTCCATATCATAATAATATTTATTATCAATAATCAAAACGACATCACTAGCAAGCGGAGCCCAAAGCGCAAAGGAAGTTCTTTTACGCGTATAAGTTGCGCCTAGGTCATTTCCATCGTATGCATATCGATTGTCAAAATCAGGCAACGCTGCAACTAAATTAACATTTAATGGATAAATTCCGATATCAGTAATAGCAACATGATAGTCATAGCCTAATTCTAATTCATGATCCAATTTAAATTCGTAGATTACTTTATCATCATTATGTTTAATAATGGTTCCGTTAATTTGATAACGCAGATCGCTTTTCACCACCAACGTAAAGATGTAAGGCGTGTCTTTATTCGCACTCGCAATGCAAATGCGAATAGTTTTAAAATCAATCAACTTAGCCTCAACAAAACGGTCCATATTAGTACTCCGAATTTGGTTTAACGGTAGTTAATTCTTCGCTATCAATTTTTGGTTCTTTCTTTTCAAAGTGAAAATTCTCTTTGAGAACTTTGCTTCCTTTACTAGCTTCACTATCGAGCGCAACTAGGCCTTCATCTTGCAAACGTTTAAAGAGACGCCCGGCTCTAGTGAAGCCAATCCCGTTCTCACGTTCAATCGTGGAAATTGATGTGTATTCGCGTTTATAAACTTGTTCTTTCACAAATTGGTACAATTCCTCATCGCGTAACTTTTTCGCGTCTGCAGCGCTCATTTTCACTTCATCACCTTTAACCGCTTCAACGTTATGGTCTTCTAAATCCATAAAGCGTGGATCATAATTCGGCTCTCTTTGTTCATTAATAAAGTTAACAACTTTATCAATTTCTTCATCAGTCACATAACAGCCTTGCGCTCTTACGCATCCGTTCGCTTGAATTTGCGGACATGACACTAACATATCGCCATTACCAAGCAATTGTTCAGCGCCCATTCCACCAATAATTGTTTTACTAGATTCAATATCTGGAACACTTAGCGCAACACGTACAGGTAAATTAGATTTAATTACGCCGGTAATAACATCTACGCTAGGACGTTGAGTAGCAATCACTAAATGAATACCCGCTGCTCTTGCTTTAGCCGTAATCCTAGCAATGTCTAAATCAATCTTCTTATTTTGTTGGATTAAATCAGCAAATTCATCTACGATGACTACGATATAAGGAAGCTGGCTATCCTTATTATTAACTCTAGCATTATAACTAATAATATTATTAGTCATGGTCGACTCAAATAGTCCATAACGTCTTTCCATTTCTTCCACCACTTTCTCTAAAGCAACTTTTGCTTTCTTAGGATCAGTTACGACTGGGCAAAGCAAGAATGGAGAATTTTTATAATGCGTAAATTCAACACGCTTTGGATCAACTAACAATAGACGCACTTCGCTTGGAGTATTACGCATAATTAAACTCATAATTAGTGAATGGACAAATACCGATTTACCTGAACCAGTTGCACCGCCAATTAATAAATGCGGGAACTTAGCCAAATCCGCATATTTAATTTCACCTGTAATGTTTTTCCCAAAAGGAATCATTAGGCGGTTCTTTTCACCGTTTGGTAAAACACTAACAACTTCTTTAAATCCAATCGTTGCCGATTCTTTATTTGGAACTTCTAATCCAGAAGTAACCTTCCCCGCTACGATTGGTTCAAACCGAGCTTGGACGCCACCAAGACGCTGAGAAATATCAGATACATATCTAGGAATAGCTTGAATCGATGCATTCGCATCAACTTGAACGTCATATCGCGTGATGCGTGGGCCGATTGTATGGCCGACAACTTTAGCACCAATTCTTAAAGCTTGGAAAGTAGCATTAATAATGGTCTCATTATTAGCGCAGCTTTCTTCGTTTTTAGCTATGATATCTCCAACTTCATATTCTTTGAGCAAATCGAAACTAGGTAATTGATAAGGCTTTAAAATCTTTTCTTCTTTCTGTGGTTCATCAACCACTTTCTCAGCAACGTCTACATCATCGTCTAATAAATTAGCGCTATGTAATGGACCACCCATACTAGTTGGTTCATTAACCTCTGTCATTTCGGGAGCATCATCATTACTATATAAATTAGCCTTCTCTAAAACCGAAGGATCTTTAATTTCATCATCGGGTAAGGTGTTGTTAGAAAAGACTTCTTCTTTTCTTGAACGCGGAGCTTGGTTAATTGCTTGTTCTATAATATCCGGTTCACGCACTTCGGCTTCAACAACTGATTCGTTTTTACTTTTCTTCGCGGCTCTTTTATTTTTAATAAAAACAAAAAATCTTTTAATTTGTTTGTGGGTAAGAATAATAACCGCAATCGTTAAGAATAAACTAGCAGATGCAATCGTGCCAGCATAAGTAATTACTGAAAGTAAGCCAGCGAAAAGATGGCCAAACCACCCACCGCCGATTGGAGTGTAAAGCGGATCAAGACGGTGATATTTAACAAAATTAGAAATCGGGATGCCCTTTACATAACTATCAATAAATAATTGATTAAAATTGTTGATTTGGATACTATCACCGTAAGGCACCGCCGTAAATAAAATTAAAAGCGAAAAAACTAATAACGCTAATCCAATTATGATTGGATTGTGTTTAATCTTTAACGGTTTAGCGCGATTAATAATTAAGTATAATCCGGTTAATATCATTAACGGGAAAATAATCCAATAAGCAACAACACCAAAAACAAAGGCGATTCCCATTACGATTGATTGAATGATATATCCTATATCAATTAAGGCTAAAGTGCCGAACAAGATAAACGCGAGGCCGATCGCAACTTTGACTTTGCTTGATTTAATCGCGTTACTATTTTCCATAACTAATTAATATCCGTAATAATTGGAACCACTAAAGGTTCTTTACCAATCTCCTTACGGAGAAGTTTACTTAAACGGTCCGTGACCGCACTTTCAACTACATATTTATTATAATTCCCCAAAAGGAATTCATTAAGAATATTTGTTAATTCATTACTTACTAAACGAGAAACGGTCTTAATGTCTTTTAGACAAGTGACTCCAAATAAATTCACTTCCGGAACAGAAATTATTTTGTGATTGCGTGAATCAATTGCTACATTTGCTAAGACCACGCCATCTTCACCAAGCTTTAAGCGTTCGCTTAATACTTCGTTAGCCGAACTAGTTAAATTCTTGCCGTTAATTAAAACGATGCCAGTTGGTACTGCTTGAGAAGCGGGTAACATTCTTGCAGCTTCATTATTAATATCTAACACTAAACCATTTTCTAAAACGAAAATGTTGTTGTGGGACAAATTCACACCCATGTTGTAGGCAATCATTGCATTAGCAATCATATTACGGTAACTACCTTTAATTGGCACAAAGAATTTAGGGCGGAATAAAGAAATCATACTTTTAATATCTTCTTCGCTTGGATGCATGCTCAAATATTCCTTACGTGAAACGTTATGAACGTTCATCCCGGTTCTAAATAAATTATCAAGAGTAGAGGCTCCTAACACTTCAAAATAGTTTGCAGTTGGCGCAGCCACAATAAATGTGTCAGTTTCCTTAAAAGCGATTCTTGTGGCGCCACTTCCTTTCGCAAAGCGATTCATTTTTGTGTAAAGCGCACGACCGAATCCAGTCATTAAAATGACTAAATCGGTGTCTTTTACTCGATTAATATCTTCGTAATCTAAGAAATAATTTCTTGGGATTGCACATTCATCAATCGACTCTAAGCGTTTTAATAAAGCGTAGGTTTCTTTATCATAGGCACAAATCTTACGATTATACATAATCGATAATTTAATTATTTCGGCAATCGCAAAAGCATTAGTCGCAAATACAGAAATAAATATTCTTCCTTTAGCGTCGTGCTCAAAGAAATTCACTAAATGCGGAATTAATCTATGATTAGGAGTTGTGTATCCTGGTCGCGTTGCATATGTTGATTCGCACATCAAAAGCAGAGTTGGTTTTTCCGCAATTCGACCAACCGCCGTGGAATCATAACTAAAGTTTTTAAAACTATTATTTTCAATAATAAAGTCACCGGTATAGATAATGTTACCTGCACTAGTCTCAATCGCGACTCCAAAGCTACGTGGCATGTTATGGCAAGTCGCAAAGAAGTGAACCGTGTGACCACTAATTATTTCATCACTGGTAGGTTTAACAACGTTAAAGGTTAAATTAGCTTCACTATTAACGTGGCTTAAAAACGATTCGATCAGCATCTTAGTAACATCACTACAATAAATAGGCGCCGGGCAATCTTTCACCATATAGGCAATCGCGCCTAATTGATCATCGTGACCGTGGGTAATAATGTAGGCTTTAATCCGTTTCTTATTTTCCTTTAAATAAGAATAGTCACTGATTATATAATCAATACCTGGTGTAGATTTATCTGGATATTTAATACCAGCATCTAAAACAAAAATGTCATCATCAATCTCGATGACGGTTAAATTTTTTCCGTCCTCATCAAGACCTCCGAGCATAAATACATGAATGTGTTCGTTCATTACAAAATCTCTCTTTTCGAATATATCGATAAATTTTAGGTGATTTAATTATAAACAATAAATTATAGAAATAAAAGTATTTTTCACTAAGTAAAAAGCCTTACAAAGTAAGGCAATTATTTTCTGTGTTTGCGCTGCATAAATTAGGCAAACACCCTAAAAACTACAGGTGAGAAAACCTTAATTAGGCAAAAACAACGGAAGATATGGATTCGATGCGTCGTTTTAGCAACAATAAACAAGAATAATATTTATTAGGTTATCTTTTAAAACAATTTGTTTGTTGTTATATTTCTTCATAATAGTATGATGTATCAATACCTTTCATAAACAATTCTCTATTATTGATTTGATTGGTTAATGCGTTTTTAAGAAGTTTTTTTATTTTGTTGTCTTTCAAATGGCTTTCTTTCATGGCATTAAAATAATCTTCCTTATCTATGTTAGACCAATCAACACACTTTTTTAGATTTTTTATAAAAATTAAATCAAGCCAAATTCTAGTTGCTCTTCCGTTCCCCTCCATAAATGGATGCGCAATATTCATTTCAACATACTTTTCTACAATTTGATCAAATGTTTTTTCAGGCATAGCATCAATTGTAGGAAGAATTTTAGGCAAAAAATCGCCATTTGCAAATACGAAACCGTCTTTCGATATTGTTTTAGTTCTAATTTGTCCAGCAAATTCATATAAGCCTTCAAATAAGTATGCGTGAATCTTTTGAAGTGCAATGGTTTTGCCAACTTCTTTGTCGTTAATTAAATTAGTCTTGTAAAGTTCGTATGCTTTTCTTTTGCTTTGTTCATCTATAGGATCTAATCCGCCATTAATCCACTCGTTAAAATTCTGACTTTTTGAAGAATGAATTACAAAACGAAGCTTATTAATACCATTTTCATTAATAACATCTGATAAATATTGTTTCCCATCATCAGCATATAATTTCAGTTGTCTACAAAATGCAAGCAACTCAGGATGTCTCCTTTTAAGAGCGTTCCAATAAATACGAGGGTTAGTTGATTCAGTCAAAATTAAAACAATATCGTATGATGAATACCACCAAGTATTTGATTCGTTATCCCATACAGCACGCGCTTTTTTATTTAGAAAATATCTAACTGAGTGTTTTATCATATGCTAATGATAATATAATAATATTCAGTTGTCTACAAAATGTATACAACTTAAATAAAAAAATGACATCCTACTTTTTTGGTAAGATGCCAACTTTATTAAAATGGTTGCGGGGGATGGATTTGGACCATCGACCTCCAGGTTATGGGCCTGGCAAGCTACC
>JAKSUY010000040.1 GCA_024408495.1 Bacilli bacterium | reverse complement strand
TTTAATTCATTAACCAATGAGCTACCAACGCCTTGAGCTCGATATTTTTTATTAACCACAATCGAAATAATGTATAAAGTGTTAGGCTCTTTTAAAGTGAATTTAATAATATCTTCAGAACCAATTAAATCATCGTTGCTTAATGGATTATTGAACAATTGTTTACATAAGTTTTTAGAAATGTTTAAAAAACAAATATAACCAATTAGTTGATTGTTATCATAGGCTAAAATGTAACTTTGTTTATTTTTTTGATAGCGTCCATTAACGCTGCCGAATGTGCCTTGTAATTTTCTAGGATAAACTTCAGAATCTAATTTTAAAACATCGTTAATAAAATCTGAATTAGGTAATTCATCAGATCTTTTATAAACAATCGTATTCACGACCTTATTATACATTGTTTATTTAATTAAAAAATAGGCAAAAATCAATCTATTAGGTTACTTTTTTGTTTTTAGTTTTTTAAATGATAATTCAAATCCTTGATCTACTAGGGCGTAGGTTAGATAAGTAAATAAAACGCCGAAGCTTACATCTGTTAAGAAATGTTTACCTAAGTGAATACGATTATATCCGTATAAAATTACATAAGCGCAAGAAAGAGCAAATGCGACATAAACCGCAATCTTGTTAGATTTCTTAACATTAGCGACAAATAAAGGATACATACATGCAATCGTGGCAATCGTCATATTGATACTTGGCCAACTTCTAAAGTTATCCTGCATGCTGGTATCTTTAAGTGTAGATGCATAATAAGGATTCCATTCCCACCAATTTTTAAAAGCAGCGCGTGGGTCTGGGAGAGTTCTTAAATAATTATAACGGGGTCTAGACGACAATGCTTTGAACCATGAGTTAAAGCAATCACTAGCGACTCCGGCTATTAAAATAGTCGCGCCAACAGCGATTAAACGTTCTGGATGAGAATCATCAATAATGAAATAACATACTACTGGTACCCATGAATAAATAAGAATCCAAATTAAGATATTAACAAACCATACGCCAGTAAAGTCACCAAGTACAGCGCGAAGTTTAGATCCATTGTAATTATCCGAATAATAAACCGCCAAGAATACTGAAATTACTAATAGCACCCAAGCTAAGAAAGAATAATTACCGCCTTTCTTTTTAAAAGCTTTAAATAAACACATACCTGCCGCAGGATATAAGCAATAAGAAATAATTGAACCGTAAGTCGCAAAGTGATCACCAATTACGGTTTTATTATATAAGGCGACATTAATATCAAAATCAATAAAAGATCCTACTAGTGTACAAATTAATAGGACTCCTAAAATACACAAAGCACAAATCATTGGCATTCCTAATACATTACGTTTCAAAAATTTATTCATAAATAATCCTCGCAACTATTTATTATATGCTTTTTAATAAAAAATGGTCGGAACAGTGGGTTATATGGCAGAATGTAAATTTTCGTTGATAATTTTCAAATTCGTTTAATTATATTTAAATTTCTTTAATTTTATTTAAAAATCATTAATAGAAAATAGTGACGTTAGGTTATTATCGGATATTGCTTTATTGATTTTCTTTTTCCAGGATTTAGGCAGATTACTAAATAATCTTTTAAGTTCATATAAATAAGTAGGATATTTATTAATAAACTGCATTAATTCGGTTATGGATGAAATATCTTTCTCAGCTTTATCTTTCCTTTGACTATTGATTAATAATTTTTGTAAAACATATACAGCGGGATGAATTACTTTAACCTTTACTCCTTTATAGTTAACTTCTAAATAGTTGTTATTAAAGATATCTACATATGGTAACGATTCAGCGTATATTTTGGTTTTTCCTAATTCAATCGTACTCAAACGATCACGATTTAATTTTGCTAAAAACTCTACAGTAAAACCGTCTGGAGAAATAAATTTGGATTTATTACTACCCGTATCATAAGTTATATCGTAATTAATATTCTTAAACGAGTTAATTACACTATTCTTTTCACAAACGCTTTTAGGATTAGGAACATAAAAATCAACATCCACGGTCATAATGGTTGGTCGATAATTCTTAAAAAGTTCTCGATAAATAACCATCGCCCAAGATCCAATAAGAATGAAATCCTTCAAGACTTCTTCTTTATCTAAAGTATTTAATAATTCTATTAATTTCTCTTCATTCTCAATCATAAATTCGATATACTCTCTCTAATTTCTTTAATTCAATTTTAGCAATTCTCAAATTATTCTTTATTCTTTTATATTCTTTTGCTTGATTAATTGCTTCGTTCGCCACAGGCGAATTAGCCTTACCAATATATTTAGAAATGACTTTACCGTTTTCTTTATATTTGCGATATGCAAATGAAGAATTATTAATCTTAGCGATATAAATACTACCACGCGGTAAAGACTTTAGTGACCTTTCATAAACACTGACGTTTTCTTTTAGTCTATTGACTTCTTCTTTTAGAACATTCGAAATAACACTCATATCGATATTATACAACTTTTAATTGGAAAAACAATAAGGTTGTATAAATAATTTCAACAAAAATGGTCGGAACAGTGGGATTCGAACCCACGACCTCTTGGTCCCGAACCAAGCGCACTACCAAGCTGTGCTATGTCCCGACACTATATCTATTATCGTTAGTTAATAAGAAAAATCAAACAAAGATACTTGATCTGACTCTTTCATATCGTTGAATGCTTTCATGCTTTGGAGCTTTTTAAAGTGTTTTTCACTGATTGGAGCGCGCTCTCTAAAATCTTCTATGCTAGTGAATGCTTTCGCTTCTCTCGCCTTAATAATTCCTTCTGCGACGTTATCGCCTAAACCATCAAGAACAATAAACGGAGGAATTAAAGCATTATGTTCTTCATCAATAACAAAGTCTTTCGCAAGTGATTTATTAATATCAATATTAGCAAAATTAAATCCACGTTCGCACATCTCTAACGCCATTTCTAGAGTAGATAAGATATCAACTTCTTTATTGCTTAATTTCTCCTTACTATCTTTTTTCTCGTTAAGATATTTAATTCGATTCTTAATGGCATCCATCCCCATTATCATAGTATCAATATCGTATTGATCAGAACGTGTAGAGAAATAAACCGCGTAGAAAGCGAGCGGATAATAAACTTTAAAATATCCAACACGCACCGCTTGAGTAACATAAGCAGTCGCGTGCGCTCTAGGGAATAGATATTTAATTTTATTGCATGATTCAATATAGAATTCAGGAACTTCATGCATTTTCATTTGTTCCATATATTCTTTTTTAAGTCCTCGACCTTTACGGACATCTTCCATAACTTTAAATGAAATATCATTAGGAACACCTTTGCTCATTAAATAAGTCATAATATCATCACGACATCCAATGATATCCATTAATGAATGAGCGGTACCGTTTAATAGTAATGTTTCAGCGTTATTCACCCACACATCGGTGCCATGGGTAATGCCTGAGACCACTAGTAAATCATTAAATGTTTTTGGTTTAGCGGTTTGTAACACGCTTTGGACAAAGTTGGTGCCAAATTCAGGTAATCCTAAAGTACCAGTTTTAGCTTCTAAGAAATTTTCTTTTAATCCTAAAGCAACTGGTGAAGAGAATAAAGATAATACTCGTTTATCCCCTAATGGAATCTTTTTAAAATCAACTTTAGTAAGTTCGCCCATCATCTTTAATGCAAGTGGATCTTTATGTCCTAATAAATCAAGTTTAAGAACCGTATCGTGAATGGTTGAGAATTCAAAGTGGGTGGTTTCCCAGTTCGCGGTTTTATCATCCGCGGGGTGTTGAATTGGGGTAAAGTCATGCACATCAAATTCTTTTGGAATTAAGATAATGCCACCTGGATGTTGACCAGTGGTCTTTTTAACTCCAACGCATTTACTCGCTAAATAGAACTGATAGGAAAGCGGAACATCGCTAAGTTCTTTATGTTCGCTACGCATAATGTAATCTTTAACGCAACCAAGTGCCATTTTGTCTTTATAAGTACCAATCGTGCCAGCTCTAAAGACGTGGTCGCGACCAAATCTTTCTCTTAAATAATCGTGCGCACGACCTTGATAGACATCAGCGAAGTTTAAATCAATATCAGGAATCTTAGTGCTCTTCTCATCAAATCCAAGGAAGGTTTCAAATGGAATATTTTGTCCATTCGCTTCCATTTTAGTGCCACACTCTGGACAATTTTTATCCTCGAGATCGACTCCTGATGGATGGTCTTTAGGATCCGCCCATTCTAGGCGTTTACATTTAGGACAATAATAATGAGGGGGCAATGGATTAACTTCTGTTATGCCTAATAAATAAGCCACTAAACTAGAACCAACCGAACCACGGCTACCAACAAAGTAACCATCATCATTGGCTTTCTTAACAATCTCTTCGGCTAATAAATAGTTAACCGCGTAACTAGCCTTTTCACTAATAATTCTTGAGAATTCTTTAGTTAAACGTGAAGAAATCTCGATTGGAAGTGGATTACCATACATTTCCATTGCGATTTTCTCGGCTCTATTTCTTAAATTGTCATCGGCGTTTTCGATTTTTGGTGTATATAGACGATCTTTGACCGGATAAATTTCTTCACACATATCCGCAATCTTATTGGTATTAGTGATAACAATTTCTTTCGCTTTTTCTTTGCCTAAGAATTTAAATTCATGAAGCATTTCATCGGTAGTTCTAAAATACTGATCTCCGCTTGGATAATAAACATGCTTATCTACACTCCCCCTTGGGTTAGTGCATAATGGGTGCGCACGGTGGTTAATTCCATCTGTCGCGATATAAACTTCACGGAAAATTTTATCTTCTTTGTTTAAATAATGAACGTCACCCGTCGCACATACTGGAATATGTAATTCATCCGCTTCTTTTACGATATCTTTTAAAGTACGAATGATTTCTTCATCGCTTTTAAGTTCAGGCATTGGAGTGGCGATTCTTTTACCAGTAACAATATCCATTTTTGAATATTTACATTTATGTAATAAAGGACGATAACAATCTAATGGTTGGATTTCAATGTAGTCATAAAATTTCATCGCCTTACTTAAGACTTTCTTAGTTCTAGTATGAGCGAGTTCAAATACTTCACCATTTAGACAGGCTGAACCAATGATTAAATTCTCTCTGACTTTTTCAATTTCGTCTCTTGGTACTTTAGGCACTTCCGCTAAATAAGTAAGATGCGACATCGTAATTAATCTAAATAAATCTTTTAATCCTTGAGCGTTCTTCGCAAACACGACTACATGAGATGGACGCATGTGTTTAAACATATCAATTGATGTTTCTAACTTGGCTAAATCGCTATGAAGGATTTTTGGTTTATCTTTTAAGAAATTGCCTAAAATCGTTGACCACACATCGCCCAAAACTTTCGCATCAAAGTCTGCACGGTGGGCTTTATCTTCATCATAAACATCAAGTTCAAGACGTTTAGATAGACTCGCTAAGTTATGAGATTTAGCATCGGAGAATAAATAACGTGATAAAGATAAAGTATCAATCACTGGATTACGAATGACATCTAATCCCATTCGATCTAATTCACCATTAAGGAATGAAATGTCGAATACGGTGTTATGGGTAACAATAATCGCATCACCGATAAATTCTTTAATTTGGGCCCATACTTCTTTAAAGGTTGGTTGATTTTTAAGCATTTCATCCGTAATATGCGTTAATGATTTAGTGCCTTCACTTAACGGAACTTCTGGATTAATTAAGATATCGATATTACCAATATTTAAACCATCTTTAATTTTAACTGCGCCAAATTCAATTACTCGGTCATAACGCGCAGATAATCCAGTAGTTTCTAAGTCAAGACATACATAAGTAGCATTGCTTAGTGGTATATCCGTTTCATTAAAAGTATAGTGAAGTTTTCTATCCACCATATATAACTCAGCGCCATATAGCATTTTAATTCCTTCTTTCTTCGCGGCTTTTTGCGCATACGGGAAAGCTTGTACTACACCATGATCAGTTAATCCGACAGCTTTATGACCGAAATGTTTTGCTAAAGCAACGTAGTCTTCAATCGTATTAACACCATCAAGTTGAGACATATTGGTGTGTAGATGTAATTCAACGCGCTTCTCTTCTGCTTTATCTTCTCGTTTAAATTCAGTAGGAAGAATATCAAGTTCATGGACTAAAATTGATAGACCATTCGAACGAGTATCAAATTCAGCAGTCCCACGTATTCTTACATGGGTGAAAATCCGTTTATCGCGTTTATTGTAATTACTTTCTAACAATGTTAAACGATCAAATGGACAACCGCCTTTACTTTCAGGAGTCTTTTCGTAGGCTCTAAAACTAATAGCGCTAATATGATTACCAATGCCACCAACAATAAATTTTCTACCATATTTATTAGTGCGCATAATGGCTTCATATACTTCACCATCAATATCAACATCCGTTTGACCTTCTTTAGGTATGTCGAAGAAGTTCTTATATAAAGTATATTTGCGTCTACCTCTTCTCTCTCTTTTCATTTGGCGGAGATTCTCTTCCATTTCCGCTAAATAGATTTTCTCTGCACGTTCAACTTTCTTTTGGTGCTCTTCTTCTTTATCAATTTCATCAAGTTCAGCATTTTTGCTAGAAATGATAGTTTCTAAACTTTGAGTTGCTGGTATAGCTAAATCTTCTAAAGGAAGAGTTCTAACTTTTAAACCCGAGGATAAGAATTTTAATAAATCAATAAATTCATTAATGATATATTCATTCTTTTTTCTTTCTTCGGTATTAATAAAGGTAAAGGTTAAAACATTTTCGTCTAACTTCATCTTACCTTTAAACGGAAAATGAAAATGATCTAAATGCCAATCATTAAATAAAGCTTCTAGTTCTTCAAAAGTCGAATGACGCTTATAAGAGAAATTAAGTTTATAAGGATATTTAATTTCTTTTAAAGCATTAATAAATTCGGTTAATTGTCGATATGAGAAGGGGGTCTCTTTTGCAATCATCATCACCCACATATTCTTCGCAAAAGAATCTTTATATAGAGCATCAAACTCCATATCAAAACGATTTGGGTCTAATTTAATTGATTGTAAGAATCTCGTCATCTTCTCGCTTTTCATACGTTAGATTAACCTTATAATATCTTTTATTATAATAAAGATCATAAGTAAGAAAAGTAATCCGAGTCCGATGGCCGAAATTATTCCCTTCACCTTCGTCGGGATTTGTTTTCTAGTAATTGCTTCATAACCGATCACCACTAACTGCCAACCATCTAATCCAGGGAAGGGCAATAGATTAAGAATCGCTAAGTTACAGGAAATTAGTCCCCACATGGATAAGTATTGTCCAAAGCCAAAATTATTCAAGGTAGTGATTGAAGCATCGGCAATACCAATTAATCCCATTGCTTCTCCTTGCCCGGTGATTAGCGTTCCAAGTCCTCTAAAAACAGCGGTATTTGCGTTGCACCATTCATCCCAGCTGGCTTTAAAAGCACCACCGGCATCATAATGCCAAATATAACGCTTATAAGCGATACCGACTTTTTCCCAACCATTCTTAGATTGATTTAATTTTAGTGTAACTGGTTGAGCCTTTTTAACAGGTGAATAACCACCATCAAGCATTTCAAAATAATTAATATCAACATTAATGTTTTCAGGAGTTTTATCGCTAAGATTGTATGGTTTATCGGGAATGATTGTATAGTTAACATGCATTTTGTCTTCATAATAACTTTTCATTTTTTCATCATAAATATTATGTTTATCATCTTCGGTTTTGCTCTTAATAATATTGTTATAATATTCAATATTTTCTTTGTTGAATTCAACGCCATCATCTCGCATCCAAATAGTGCATAATTTATCATCGCTATACTCAATGCTCGTATAAGGTCTAGATTCATATAGTGTTAAAGATAGATTTAAATCAGGATCATCGTTAAGTTCAGGAATAATACCCGTAACACCCAAAACATATTTTGCCGACTCTATTCCTTCTATGGTTACATCATCATCAATAATATAAAACGGGATTTTTTGGTTTTTTACCGAAACGGTTTGTAGTGGTTCAAGCTCTAATGCGATACCATCGCCATTTTTCATATCCGGATATAAATCCTTATTAACAGTTGCTTGGATAAAATAAGAGAAATTGTTTGAGGAGCGATAAAGATTAATCTGTTTTTGGTCAAACGCAGCATTATGAATAAAAATTAAAACAAAACCTAAAATGAAGTTGAGGAATACACCCGCGGATATAATAATCGTTCTTTTATAACGTGCAATGCCTTCTAAACTTCTACTTGGTGGTATGTATTCATCTGAATCTAATTCAGCTCCTTCACCATACATTGAAACGAATCCACCTAATGGTATTGCACGCAAGGTCCAAATAGTTTCATGTTTCTTAGTTCTTTTGCTAGAAATAAGTTTAGGACCAAAACCTATTGAATAATTAAAACAATAGACGTGGAACATTTTAGCCGCGCTTAAGTGCCCTAATTCATGAATCCCGATTAACACACCCAACGCAACAATAAAGAGGATGATACCAACTAAAATCTGCCACCACGCCATTATAGAGTTCCCTCCAATAACGCGGCGGTTTTCGCCCATTCGCGCGCTTCTTTATCAACTTGAATTAATGTTTTTAAATTAGGGTGTTTATGATTCTTAAACACTTTAAGACTCAAAGCTACAATCCGCTCAATATCTAAAAAAGAAATCATGTTTTTTAAAAATAAATCTACCGCGACTTCATCAACTGCATTAATCACGCATGGCATAGTTCCCTTCATCTTAGCTGCTTTTAAAGCGTAAGTTACCATTGGATAACGTTCCGCGTTAAATTTAGAAAAATGGAATTTACCAAATTCTTTTAGTGATTGAACTTTTTTAACATCTACGTGTTCTTGATTAGTTAATGCATAACGAATTGGATTAATCATACTAGGCGCGTTAACTTCGCCAATATAAGAACCATCTTTTAGATGAAGAATAGAATGTACATAACTTTCATCGTGCATTAAAACTTTAATTTTATTAATCGGAAAATTAAATAAATAATGCGCTTCAATAATTTCAAAACCTTTATTTAACATTGTCGCGCTATCAATAGTTACTCGTGGCCCCATCTTCCAAGTTGGATGTTTAAGTGCTTCTTTAGCAGTAACATTATTTAATTCATCGCGTTTTAAATTACGGAACGCTCCACCACTTGCGGTAATCAAAACTTCTTTAACTTTACGCTTACGAGTTTCTTTTAAACATTTATAAATCGCGGAGTGTTCACTATCAACTGGATAAATAGTGCTTTTTGAATGACGAAGTGCTTTTTTAATTAATTCGCCACCGACCACTAAACTTTCCTTATTCGCTAAAGCAACATCAATATTATTTTTAATTGCTTCTAGGGTAGGCGCTAATCCAACAAATCCCACTAATGCATTTAATACGATATCCGCTTCAACATAATTAATTAATTGAAGTAATCCTTTATCACCGACAAAGAATTTAATTTTTGGATATTGATTAAAGATTTTATCATCATAGTGTTTAACACATATCGCTTTAACACTCGGATTAGCTTTAACAACGTTTTTAATTTTATTAGTCTTTTCGCCAACAGAAAACCCTACGAGCGTAATCTTTTCTTTTTTTAAAATCGATAAAGTTTGCTCGCCAATGTTTCCACTCGCGCCTAATAAAATTAATTTTTTCATTGTAAGAATGACCAACCATTAGTAATAAAAATAATAAGAATTACGAGCGCTAACGCACCGAATAAAGTTGAATCAATTCGATCTAGCACTCCACCATGCGGACCTAATAAATTTGAATAATCTTTTTTGCCGAATTGGCGTTTAATGGCGCTAAAACTTAAATCTCCTAATACACCAATAAGCGGTAAGATTGCGCTGATTAAAACAATCCAATACCATTTATCAATAGTTAAATATTTAGGTAACATTGGTAAGCCACAATGCGCAACCGTTAAGCCAAAAGTAACAGACAATAAGAAGGAAAACGTTACACCACCTGCAAAGCCTTCCCAGGTTTTCTTTGGAGAAACACGAGGCGCCATTTTGTGTTTACCAAATAACATTCCAATTAAATACGCTCCAATGTCATTAAAGAAAATTGCGATTAATAAGTAAATCATTAAGAACATCGATTGACCGTATTTAAACGATGCTTGATTAATGTAATTCTCCCCGCAGTCTTTTAAGAAACGCTCAAAAGGTAAATAGCGTACAGCCAAAGCTGCTTGAAAGCCTAAAGCTAATAAAAGAGTCATAGCAATTAAGTAACAAGCATCAACTAATCTGAATTCTTTATTTTTAACAATAACCACGAATAGATATAAACCAATCATGACCGCTAACGCAATCGGCGATAAGTTAATTTCGGTAAAACTAGTATTGATATCAAAGTGTTGCCAATTATCTTGGAAATTTGTTTTAAGCATAATCCAAAAAATCAGCGAATACATTACAATAAATGTCACCGCCCACACAAACCAAGATAACTTATGACTAGGCGCAGTAGCGATTTCATAAGTTGAAGCTCCGATTATCAAAATAATCAACGCAAGATAGAACCAACCACCTAACACTAAACAAGGAATAAAAATCGCTAACATAATAAGAGCGAAAATCGTTCTTTTCTTTAAAGTAGCCTTTGCTTCGATGGTTATCTCGTTGGTCTTAATTGCTTTACTCATTCTTTAAACCTCCATAACGACGATGACGCTCATTAAATTCTTTTACACATAAATGTAAATCTTTGATTTTAAAATCCGGAAACGGCTTTTTATAGAAAATCATTTCGCTATACGCTAATTGATAGAGCATAAAATTCGAAATACGAACCTCTCCACTCGTGCGGATCAGTAAATCAATTGGACCCAAGTCCTTCGCATATAATTCATGTTCAATCATTTCTTTAGTTACATTCTTAACTTTTTTCTTAATTAATTTATTCATTACATAGACCATTTCGTCTTGTCCGCCATAATTTAAACAAATGTTAAGATAATTCTTCTTTTCGTTCTTGCTCACTAATAATGCATGATCAATCGCCTTAACACATGACTTAGGTAATTTATGATAATCGCCTGAAACATATAAGCGAACATGATTCTTTAATAATTTTTTTTCGTTTTGCTTCAAGAATTTCTCTAAATAGTTAAAAAGCATACTAATTTCTGTTTTTGGTCTTTTCCAATTTTCCGTAAAAAAGGAAAAAAGAGAAACATTAGGAATTCCTAATTTCTCACATTCTTCCATTAACGGCATTAAGTTTTTAATCGCAACTTGATGACCATAGGTACGTGGTTTATTACGCGCTTTTGCCCAGCGCCCATTTCCATCCATAATGAAAGCAATGTGGTTTAAAGAATGAGTTTTTGCTTTTACACTATTATTCATAGTGTAACTATTCTACATTAAAAAAGAGGGGATTAAAACCCCTCTTTTAAAATAACTCATTTTATTATCTAATTTTGATATCAATATTCGCATCTAATCCTTTTAAGATTCTTGAAATGGTGAGTAAAGATGGATTCGCTAGACCTTTTTCAATTCTAGATAAGTCACCTTGATCCATATTCACTTTCTTTGCTAAATCTACTTGGGTTATCTTAGCCTTCTTACGAAATTCCTTAATATGAAATCCTAACACATACGACAAATCATCCATACTAGTGTCACCAGTTTCACCGAATTCATATACCGATTCGACATCAAGATCTAAATCATCGTTCCAATAAATTCCGCTTGTGCCAAGCAAAATTCCAGAAGTAAATAATTTTCTGTTTTTTAAAGCTTTAATTTGCGGATACTTCTTGGCTAAAACCATGACGTCGTAAATTTTATTTACCCCGTCACTAAATAAAAGGCAAAGTTTTGTACCTTGTAGAAATGTTAATTTTAATGCATGTTTCATAAATTATTCTATTGGTGGTAACTTTTTATATTTTTCAGTTTCCCACATTTCTATTAACTCCTTTTTATATTTAATAATAAACTCTTTCATAAGTTTGCGACCTTGTTTAGGAAAATCTCCTTCCATAACTTCGCCGTTGTTAATCAAAAACTTAGCTTGATCATTTCCGTAATAGGCATAGATGTGCGGTGGATTATGTTCTTTTTGTTTTAAAAACATTACTACTCGAATTCCATAAAATTGTGAAATTGTTGGCTTCATATTTTACCTCCTTTTGTGTTTTTATTATATGGTTTCTTTCCCATATTGTCAATATAGTTGTTTATAAACAAAAAGAGCGGATTTTACTCCGCTCTAATTGTTAATTAGTTAACTTACTTCTTTGGGAATCTAGCGCGATTTGCGTTATAAGTCGTGTGGAGTAAATGATGTGATTTTTCTCCGCATGGTTCACCAAGGAAATCTTT
>JAKSUY010000004.1 GCA_024408495.1 Bacilli bacterium | reverse complement strand
TAAGCCATAGTCTTCTAGAAAATCTGCTTCTTCAGCTTTATTTACTAGTTGTTTCATAGTTTTTGACAAAACAAAATCAATCTTGAAATCATCGTTTATATATTTGTGATTAATTTTCTTTAGCGCATCTTCGTAAATTAAATCTCTAATATACTTATTAATGTTTTCGCTTTTATCAATTGCTGACAAAACAATATTATCGTCTTTTCTAATTCTTAGTTTTAAGTCACGATAATTTTGTTTGTTAAATTCGCTAATGTACTTATTTTTATCAAACATAAAGGACTCTCCTTGACTACTATTATATTACATATGGGGACATATGTTAATTATTTTATTTATATATTCAAATTTTAATTACAAATTTGTTAAGAAAAGTTAATTAAAGTTAAGTTTAAAAGTTAACATTTGTTAAGTTAGATATAACTAATGTTAAATAAAGTTAAAAATTGTCAAAAAAAGTGAGTGATAACTATTGTATTCCGCGTGGGGGCACCAACTCGATAAATATTCTAGATATCGTTCGTTAATTCACTACAAAATATTTGTTTTATTTTTCTATAATAGTTTAGCTTCTATTGCTTTTTGTTTTTTATTAGATGGAATTAAATAATAGAATTTAATTTTAGGCTCAGTACCGCTTGGACGTGCAATCAATTCGCTACCATCTTTAAAATAATATTTAATAACATCGCTTGTAGGCAATTTCGATTTCATTTCTTTTTTACTACCAAAACCTTTTCTTAATAAGTAATCGTATTTGCCGTTACAATCTAAAAAATTCTTATAGAATTTATCACTACGATATACTTTCATCATCTTTTTAATTTTCTTTTTGCCTGCTTCACCTTCTAGAGTTAAAAATCTTAGGCAAGTGGTGTAATGACCAAATTCGTCGTAAATCGCGTTTAATCGATCGATCAATGTTAATCCTTGGTTTTTATAATAATTAGCCATTTCAGCAATTAATAACGCGGCATTAATCGCATCCTTATCTCTAACATTGTGACTTGTCATATAACCACAGCTATCTTCAATCCCGATTAAGAAATCTTTGTCTTTCTTATTCTTTGTTAATATTGAGAGCTGTTCACCAATATATTTAAAACCGGTAAGAGTATCAATTACTTTTACGTTATATTTTTCCGCCATCTTATAGATTAAGTCAGTAGTGGCAATCGTTTTAACCACAACTGGATGTTTTGATAATTGGTGGCTTTTCTTTTTCATGTGATAGACAAAATCAAACAATAATAATCCAACTTCATCACCAGATAATAATATAGCCTTTCCTTTTTGATTAACCGCTACCCCACATCGATCCGCATCTGGGTCGGTAGCAAATAAGATATCGTATCCTAAATCGAGCATTTTCTTCATTCCTAAATCCATTGATTCTTTAAATTCAGGATTAGGTTTAGGACAAGTAGGGAAGTTACCATCTGGTTTCATTTGTTCCTTAACGAGTTGATAAGTATAACCTAGCTTATCTAATAGATAAGTAACGTAGCGATAACCCGCTCCGTTAAAAGGCGTGTATAAAATCTTTATGTCTTTCTTTTTGCTGTTATATAAAGATTCTTCTAGAGTAGATTTAATAAAGGCATTAAAGATATCTTGATCGTGTAATTGGATTCGTTTAGAAGCTAAAAAACCTTTAAGGTCTTCATTAATCTCTTCAAAGTAATCATGCTTTTTCATATTACTTAAGATTTTATTAGCCATATCTAAAGTAATCTGTCCGCCATCATAACCATATACTTTATATCCGTTATACTCTTTTGGGTTATGGGAGGCGGTAATTACAATGCCCGCATCGCATTTTAGATATCGAACCATAAAAGATAATGATGGAGTTGGTGCAACCTCTTTCATTAAATGAACGGTAATATTACGACTTGCCAAGGTTAATGCCGCTTCAAGCGCAAAGTCTTTTGAATTATTGCGAGTATCATAAGCGATTGCGACTTTAGGTCTACGATTAGATTTAAGAACTGTATCCGCTAAGCCTAATGTTGCGCGTCTAATAATATAACGATTCATCCGGTTAGTGCCTAAGCCCATTTTTCCGCGAAGTCCACCCGTACCGAATTCTAATTCGGTAAAGAAACGATCGTTAATATCCTCTTTAGTTTTAATAGCAAGATTATCGCTTTTAAGCGATTTATTATTACCAATATGATTTTTCCAATTCGTATAAGAATTCATAATCATAATTATAATATATCAAAATATATTATCTATTAATTTATCACTTAAATATTTTGATTAGTTTTACCGAATATATGGTAACCGTATTTCTTACGATAAGCGAATATTAAAATTAACGCTAAGATAGCTCCACCGGCTTCATGGCACATCGGAGTGAGCCATATTCCATTAGGACCCATGGCAATTGGCAAAGTAAAGACAAATAAAATGGATAAAACAATAGATCTAACTATGGCAATGATTAAAGCAATTAAACCGTTGTTTAATCCCACAAAGAATGTTGCTCCATAAAGCGCAAAACCGCTAAACAAGAAGGAAATCGACCATAAGCGCATTGCGGTCGTGGTCAATTCAGTCATCTCTTCACTAGTGGAGAAAATTAATGCAATTGGAGTGGATAAACTTTCGCCTAGCACTAACATAATGACGGAGATGCAACCAATAATAATTAAACTTTTCTTTAATACATTGCTTAATTCTTTTTTATTATTTGCGCCTAAGTTATAACTTACAACTGGTGACATTGTGTGTGAGTAGCCTAAGAAAATAGCAACGAAGATTAAGATTACATACATTATTACTCCATACACTTCAACACCCATTTGTCCCATCTTGCCTGGATAATACTTAAGTAATTGGTAGTTAAATGAGATTCCGCTAACCGCCATGGCTGCGAAATTAATGAATTCACTTAAACCATTACTGGTAGATTTTAACACTGGCATAATATCAAATTTAGTTTTAACGAAATAAATTGTTCCGGTTTTATTAAAGATAAAATAAAGCACGGGTCCAATGGCGCCAACGGCATAACCCATCACAGTAGCGATGGCTGCTCCGGTTGCGCCCATATTGCATGGACCAATAAAAATAACATCAAATACGATATTAGTGACTCCCGCGGCCACCGAAAAGATAAAACCTAAATGAGGCTTTTCATCAACCACAAATAATGTATGGAACATATTTTGAACGATGAATAAGAATTGACAAATCATCAAAATACGACCATAGTTAATCGCTTCTTGTATCATTCCGGAAAAATCACCTGAACCAACATCCGCCATTGCGTAAGCGAAAGGTTCAACAATAAAATAACCGATGATAGAAAGAATTGCGCCTACTACAAAGGCGGTAATAATTACATTCGTAAAGGCTTGTCGCGCTTCATCATTTTTCTTTTGACCAAGAAGTTTACCGATTAAGGCCGATCCGCCTGCGCCGAAAAGCATCCCAAATCCACCGATTACAGTGGTAATTGGATAAATTAAATTAACTCCAGCAAAAGCATCATCAGCCAACTGTTTACTGGCGGGCAAATTAGTGATACATATTCCATCTATCACTGAATACAAAGAGATAAAAATCATCATCAAAATTGGAGCGATGGTTATTTTAAATATTTTCTTATAAGTAAAGTGTTCACTAATCGAGACTTTCATAACTAACCTAAACATTATACAATAAACATACATATGAATGTTTATGACTTTGATAAAACAATATGTAAAGATGATACCGAAGAGGATTTCTTTTATTATGAATTAAGACATCATCCAATTAATTGGCTATATATTCCTTATTTTATGCATGCTCATTTATCGTATAAGTTAAAAAGAATTGATGAGCAAGAATGGAGGCATCGAATCTATTTAACCCTTAAACATATCAAGGATATCGATAATGAGGTCTTAAAGTTTTGGAAAAAGCGGAAAAATAAAATATTAGACTGGTATAAGGTTCAACAAAAAGAAGATGATGTCATTGTTAGTGCTACTCCACGTTTCTTATTAGAACCAATGTTAATCGCTTTAAATATTAAGCATTATATCGTTAGTGAATTTGATGTTAAAACTCGTCGTTTTATTGGACCGATTAATGTCGAAGAAGAAAAAGTAAGACGATTCATGAAAGAATATGATATTAATGATATTGATAATTTTTATACTGATTCTATAAAAAGAGATATGCCGATGATATTAAAGGCTAAAAATGCTTTTATTGTAGATAAGCATTATCAAGTTAAACCTTATAATAATAAGAATTAAAAAAAGATGCCTCGAGTGAGGCACCTTTTTAAGTAATTCTAAACTATATACCAGGATTATATTCTAGATAATCACTAGGATAAGTATCATTTTCGTTAGTGTTATATTCGATGTATTGGTCACACGAAGTGATTAAAGAAGTATAAGCAGTCATTTCTATGCCTGACATTTTGGTGGTTGCATTAGCTTCATTATTGATTGCGAAATGACTTTCACTAAGATATAAATCTCTAAAGATTAATGAAGTTACTTCTTGCATATATCCAGTTACCGTGTATCCTTCATAAGTATCATTTATACCGAGATGGGCATCGGCTTCAATACCTAAACTAGATGCATCGTTTGATCTAAAAACATAGTTAAAGTAACTATTTTCATCTTCAAGGGCTTTCATTCTATCTCTAAAATCTTCAAATTCATCAACCGTGTCATCGAAGTGATCATCGAACCAATCATACATAATTAGCATTTTAGGACTTTCGTCAGTAAATCCTGGGCCTTCAATCTCTTTATAAAGCGCATCCATAAAATTCCAGTTGGTAATTGGACTTACTAAAGTATAGGAAAGCGCTTCACTGATGTTAAATGAAGGAGATGAATTTTTTATAGATAAAATCGGATTATTTTCTTCAAATAAATATTGCAATTCATAAGCGGCCTCTTCTCTAGAAAAATCATTTATACACAGCGCTGTAAATTTCATTAAGCCGCTAACATTCACTAAACCATAAAAAGTACCTTTTTTATCGTATTCGGTTTTGACGGTTTCTTCATCTTGTTCTTTGTCTTCGATAAAAAAGAAATAGTAGTCGACATCAGGATAAGTTTCTTTTATTGGTTTATTGCTTGTATATGTCATTGACATATGAGCGTGATAGAAGAGATTTTTCATATTAAAGTAAATATGCTTTTTGATAATTGTCTCGTCCTCTTCGGTAAGAGCAAACGTACTAGTAGTTTGTGATTTATTGGTATTACGAATAGTAATATCCGCGCTCATACTAGTCATGGTGTATGGGAAATAATCCTTATAGAATATATCGTTTTGTTTCATTTCAGGTTTTTTGTTAAGTTCTTTGTCCTTGGTTGATTCTTGATTTGAACAAATTGATTGAACAACGGCCATTGCTGTTTCTGGATTAATCTTCTTTAATGGAGCTATAGTGTTACTACTACAACTAGCAAGAAGAGCAACTAAACCTAAACTTGATACTTTTATAATGTTTTTCATATTTAAACTCCTCAATATTATTCTAATTCCTCGTATTCCGTGTAATCGCTAGGATTGGGGTTAGTAATATCTGCTTTATCTTTAGTAAAACTAATTTCTGTTTTTTCTGTGGTGTGTTGATAAAGCGCACCTTCTGACATACCCATTTGTGATGCAGATTGTGCATTAATCGTCCTAGTAAATAACGCGTACGAAAGATAATTGTTCTCGAAAACAATTAAATCGGGTAATCCAAAACTACTGAAGGTGTAATTGCCTAATGCTTCTTGAAGCATGGTGTTGTAATAAGCGCTATTAGCTCCTTCCATATACCCACTAGCAATAATTTCTGGCGCATCTAAAACTGGTAAATAGTTAGCGTTGATTCTTAAATCGTTTTTAAGCGAAAAACTACTTTCATCGTTGCTTCCGAACCGATGCTTTAAGTATTCATTATCATTACCAAAACGATCAAAATATTCAGTTTGAATATCCTTATATGTATTTAGTAATTTATATTCGTTTTCTTCGTTCTTTTCAGTAATGTTAGCTAAATAACTAATCGGTAAAAGATAATCAACGTACGAACCTAAAATCCCATCACAATATTCATAAAAACAAGCTTTAGCTTCGTCACGATTCGCGACTTTTGTTGCGACTTTAATTTTAGTACCAACATAATTGGTTAGGAAATAAAATGTTCCACTCGTTTCGTCGTAGAATGAATTGTATTCAATAATATGTGTCGGATCATATGATTGATATGCATGAAGTTGTAAATTATCGTGATTAATTTCAATTTTAAGATCACCATTTGATACGTTATCCATTGTCCGTTCAATGACTTGAATTCCTTCGCCTAAAACCATAATTCGTTCTTTGCCGTTTAATGTGGCATTAATAGTTAATGTAAATTTGTTTGGGAAGTAATTAAAAAAGTTTGCCGGATTATCGGTGACTTGTTGCATGATCTCTTCCTCTTTTTCTAAGATAGCGGCTGCGCGATCTAAACCAGTTACATCTTCAACCGGCGTTAATTCACGACTACTTTTTCCACACGCGGTTAAAGAGAATAATCCAGCGAGTGAGAGGATTAATAATTGTTTTTTCATCAAAAAAACTCCTTTTGCATGTAAATAATGATACGGATATAGACTCTTTTTTTCAAGTGCAAAAGAAAACCCTACAAGCGTAGGGTTCTCTATTAATAATACTAGGTTTTAGCGATTAAAATACGCCTTGGGCCATCATCGCATCCGCGACTTTTTGAAAACCAGCAAGATTCGCACCAGCGACTAAGTTATAGCCGAAACCATACTTCTTAGCAGCCGCGACTGAAGCATTATAAATGTTCACCATAATACGGTGTAATTTCTCATCAACTTCTTCTGCGGTCCATTGTAGTCTTTCACTATTTTGGCTCATTTCAAGAGCGGAAACTGAAACACCACCAGCATTCACGGCTTTAGATGGAGCAACCACCATATTCTTTTGCGCTAGTAAATATTGAAGCGCATCATTAGTAGTTGGCATGTTCGCAACTTCGACGTAGTACTTAACTTTGTTCTTCACAATGAGTTTAGCGCTATCAATCTTGACATCGTTTTGCATCGCCGCTGGCATAATTACATCCGCTTTAACACCCCAAGGTTTTTGATTTGGATAGAATTTAACACCTGGGAATTTATCCGCATAGTCTTTAACCTTATTACGGCCACTTGCTCTCATAGTTAATAGATAATTAACCTTTTCATCAGTCATGACACCTTTAGGATCATAGATATATCCATCAGGTCCAGAGAGAGTAACGACTTTTGCGCCGAGTTCTTTGGCTTTCTTACAAATACCCCAAGCAACGTTACCAAATCCAGAGATCGCAATAGTTGCACCTTTAATGGATTTCTTATCGTGCTTTAAGACTTCTTGTAAATAATAAACTGCACCATAACCGGTTGCTTCTGGTCTATTTAAAGAACCACCGTAGCTTAAGCCTTTACCAGTTAAAACGCCGTTTTGCCAAACGCCTTTAAGTTTACGGTATTCACCGAAGAGATAACCAATTTCTCTTCCACCAACCCCCATATCACCTGCAGGTACGTCGATATCTGGTCCGATATAACGATTAAGTTCTTGCATGTAAGCTTGGCAGAATCTCATAATTTCTGCATCGCTTTTACCAGCGGGATCAAAGTCCGCGCCACCCTTACCGCCACCGATTGGTAAACCAGTAAGTGAGTTCTTGAAGATTTGTTCAAATCCTAAGAATTTAATAATACCTGGATAAACATTTGGTTGGAATCTTAGACCACCTTTATAAGGTCCTAAAGCTCCATTGAATTGGCAACGATAGCCAGTATTAGTGTGATATACACCTTTATCATCCATCCAGACGACTCTAAAGGTGAACATTCTTTCTGGTTCCACTAATCTGTTGAGTAAATCAACTTTCTCATATTCTGGGTGTTGATCAACGATTGGTGAAATGCTAGAAAGCACCTCTTCTACCGTTTGACAAAATTCCGGCTCGTGAGCGTGTTTCTTTTTAACATTCTCAATGACCGATTTTACATATTTGTTCATTTATATGTATCTCCTTTATACTTTTATATTATATACTTTTGAATTAACGAAAAATAATAAAAAATATCAATAAGTGTTGATTTTTTTGTTTGAGGATTGTTTAATGGCTATTTTAAATATATAATATTTAACATAGGAGGGTACTAGAAAATCTAGTACTATGTAGATTTATGGCTTATAACGGATATGGCATTGATCAGTATTTAGATGCAAATGCGGTTATTAAAGAACTTGATGAATTAATTAAAAAACCCATCTTTTCAATTAAACCTGATGCATTGAAGAATTATGTAGATAATTATTTCAACACGAAATGTTTAAAAAGTAAGGAAATGATTGAAAAGGCTAAAACAGTAATTCCAGGCGGAGTTCAGCATAACCTAGCCTTTAATTATCCTTTCCCGATTGTGATTACTAAAGCTAAAGGCGCTAAACTTTATGATATTGATGGTAATGAATATTACGATTTACTCCAAGCAGGCGGTCCTACCATTTTAGGAAGTAACGATGATGTTGTTAAAGAAAAAGTTATCGAGCTTCTTAATACGTGTGGTCCTTCAACTGGTTTATTTCATGAATATGAATATAAATTAGCGCAAAAAATTAAAGAGTGCGTTCCAAGCGTTGAAAAATTTAGAATGCTTGGTAGTGGAACCGAAGCATGCATGTGCGCACTTCGTATTGCGCGTTTAAAAACCAAACATAAAAATGTGCTTAAGATGGGTGGAGCCTACCACGGTTGGTCTGATCAAATGGCATATGGCATGAGAATACCTGGTACTAAATTTATTAAAAGCGAAGGCATTCCTAGATTTGTCTTTAAACACACTCAAGAATTCTTCCCAGGTAGTTTAAAAGACTTAGAGAGAAAATTAAGACGTAATCGATTACATGGTGGAACTGCAGCGGTTTATATTGAACCAATTGGTCCTGAATCCGGAACTCGTCCAGTAACCAAAGAATTTGTTCAAGGCTGTGAACGCTTGGCCCATAAATATGGTGCATTACTTGTATGCGACGAAGTTGTAAGTGGATTTAGAATTGGACTTGGTGGCGCGCAAGGTTATTATGGAATTAATCCAGATTTAACTATATTCGGTAAGATTATCGCTGGTGGCTATCCAGGCGCAGGCGGCGTTGGTGGTCATGCGGATTGTATGGCGCATTTAGGTGCAGGTCTTGATTCTTCTGGCAAAAAGATTAAGAAAGCACTTTGTGGTGGTACGATGGCGGCTACTCCAATTAGCTGCGTGGCTGGTTATACTGCGATTTGTGAAATTCAAAAGCGTAACGCTTGTGAAGTTGCAGGTAGAATGGGTGATCGTTTAACTAAAGGTTTACAAGAATTAATTAAGAAATATAATCTACCATTTGTTGCATTTAATATTGGTAGTGTATGTCACCTTGATAGCGTTGGCACGATGCACTTTGCGATTAACTGGAAGAAACTTTGGACGCTTCCTCATATCTTAAAAGAAACGAGTAAACGTCAAAAAGAAATGGAACATATGGGTGCGGCTTATATGGCTGAAGGTCTTGTGACCTTAGCGGGTTCTCGTTTATATACTTCAGCCGCTTATACAGAAGAAATGATTGATGATGTATTAGCGCGTTTTGAGAAAGTATTCCAAAATTGCGCTCAAATCGAATTTCCTGAGGAAAAGAAATAATGGCTTACACCTTAGAAGAAGCAAAGCAATTAATTATTAAGGCCGGTCTAGAATTAGTTAAAAAGAAATTAATCGCTAGAACCTGGGGCAATATCTCTGCGCGCTTAAGTGATGAAGAATTTTTAATCACTCCGAGCGGTGTTCCTTATGATCAAGTAAACGAAAATAATTTAGTGGTCGTAAAGATTAGTGATTGTTCTTATAGTGGCAACATTAAGCCAAGTGGTGAAAAGAAAGTCCATGCGGCGATTTATGAAATAAGAAAAGATGTTAATTTCATTTTGCACACACATCAAAAATACGCGACTGCAGTTAGTGTAGATGGTGTTCATAAAGATTTCGCTCCAGTAGCGGATTATGCTTTACCCGGAACTAAACAATTAGTAAAAAACGTTAGGCATGTTGTTGAAACTTATAGAAACATGGATACATTTTTAATGGCGCGTCATGGCGCTTTAATAGTAAGTAGTAACTACGAGGATGCTTTTACTAAAGCGATTATATTAGAAGATCGCGCTCAAAAACTCTATAAGTCAGTCAAGACAGATAAACCGATTCATATAGAAATCAAACCGTACCTTGATGATTACGCACAAATGTTCGGCTTTTCTTCAAATGCAGTTGAAGAAGACGCGGAAGCAATTCGCCTAATCAAAGAGAAAAACACTTTGGCGGCACTTTATCAAAAAGATCCTAAACCAATGAGTCGTTTTGATGTTTTTATTCAACATCTTGTATATAAAAAGAAATACGCAAAATTAAAAGATAGTAATAAATAAAAGGAGCTTATCTATGAAAAAGTATGTATTAGCCTATGACACTGGAACCACTGGTGTTAAGACTTGCATTTTTGCCATCGACAAAAAGATTGAATTAATTGCCGGTGCATCTCGTCCTTATCCACTTTACACCTTCGCAAACGGCGGAGCTGAACAAGAACCAGATGATTGGTGGAACGGAATGTGCCATACCACTAAAGAAGTGTTAAAAATGGCTAAAGTTAAACCAGAACAAATTGAAGGTATTTCATTTTGCTCACAAGCTCAAGGTTTAGTCTTAGTTGATAAAAAAGGAAAAGCTTTACGTCGAGCCATGTCTTATATGGATCAACGGGCGAGCGAAGAAATTAAAAAAGGTATTGCATACGGTTTACAAGTAGCGGGCGCAAATATTTTTAAATTACTTCCAAGTTTAAGAATTACGGGTGCGGTCTCTAGTTCAGTCAAAGATCCACTTTGGAAATATAAATGGGTTGAAGCGCATGAGCCACAAGTTTTTGCAAAAGTCTATAAATGGTTAGATGTTAAAGATTATTTAATCATGCGTTGCACTGATCAAGCCACTATGACCATTGATAGCGCTTATTCAACTTTCTTATTCGACAATCGTCCTAAGAAGATGAGATGGAGTAAGAAACTTTGTAAGATGTTCGGTGTTAATATGGATCATTTACCACGCATTATTAAATCAACCGAATGTGCTGGTCGATTAACCAAAACCGCAGCGAAAGAATTAGGATTAGTTCCAGGGATTCAAGTCTTCGGTGGCGGTAGCGATGCTTCTTTAATTGGAGTAGGCGCGGGTGCAACTGCCGTGGGTGACACTCATGTATATTGCGGAACCTCTGGTTGGGTTAATACGGTGGTTGACCATCGTTTAGTTGACACTAAAGCTATGATTGCCGCGATTAGCGGAGCGGACGACACTACCTTAAATTATTTTGCAGAAATGGAAACTGCAGGCAAGTGTTTAGACTGGGCCAAGAACCATTTAGCACGTGATGAGATTATTCTTTATTTACACGCTCATCGCGAATATAAAACTTATGAAGAAAAACAAACGGCTTTATTTAAATTTTTAAACGAAAAAGTTAAAAGTGTACCCCCAGGAGCAAACGGAGTTCTCTTTACTCCTTGGTTACACGGTAACCGTTGTCCATTTGAAGATCCTAATGCAGCAGGTATGTTCTTCGGCGTGACTCTTGAAACAGGTAAAACCGAATTAATTCGTGCATTACTTGAAGGCGTTTATTATCACATTCGTTGGATGCTTGAATGTCACGAAAAGAAATTAAAAATTAAAGATACTATTCGCTTTGTGGGCGGAGGAGCTTTATCACCGATTTCTTGTCAGTTGGTCGCTAATATTACTGGTAAGAAGATTGAAACTATTCACGCTCCACAAAATGTAGGTGCGATGGGCGCTGCGGCTATTGTAGCGGTTGGATTAGGATTAATTCCTAACATCCAAGACATTAAGAAATTCGTTCCAGTTGCGCATACTTATGTTCCTGATATGAAGCAACACGAAATGTTTAATCCTTATTATTTAGTGTTTAAGAATTTACATAAATCAAACAAAAAGAATTTTAACGAACTTCATAATAAGAGTGCGAAGGATAAGGAAAAGTCACGTGCCGAGAAGATACGGATACTTAAATTCGTTTTATTCTCATTTAGCGCTGGTGCTATTCAATTCTGTACAAACTGGATAATGATTAGCATTTGGCCACCGCAAAATCCAGGTTTGGAATTCATGGCCTCGGTTTCTTATATCATTCCGTTGGTGTTGTCGGTTATTTGGAACTTTACCTTTAATCGTAAATTTACCTTTAAGAGTGCAAGCAACGTTCCTAAGGCGATGGCGCTAGCCTTCCTCTTTTATGTATTCTTTGCTCCCGCTTCGTTGTTCTTACAAGCATTCTTAGTGAACGGAGTTGTTCTAAGTGAAAATCTTTTAGTTATCACTTGCTTAAAAGATTTATGCGGTTGGGCGATGCCTGAATTACTAGCAACTATTATATGTATGCTATTTAACTTTGTCTTAGAATTCTTATGGCAAAGATTCGTGGTCTTTAAGGACTCGATTGATACTAATAAAAAGTAATCGTTATATTGTTACAACTAGGTTATTAGTTTTAAGTAGGTTTGAATATTTAACCTCTTTAGCGTGTTTATAAGTAAGTTTTAATGCTGCGTTAGCCGCGGGATCATCGTTTACGTATAAATGATTCGCTCTTTCTTCAATGTTATAAAGAGAGCAATCATCACGTAAACGTAAAACAATAGCATCATTCTTATCTTTTTTATAAGAAACACAAAGTTCACAAAGATGGTTCTTTTTTCGGTCGCGTGTGAAACCAGAAAGCACGATTGAACGCGCAAGCTCTTCGGAGCAAGTAGCAATATTGTTCAACCGAGGTTGATCGATATTATGTTTTTTGCAGAAAGCGATTACCTTGCTAGAAACCTCGTTAACATCTGCGATGTTTTTAATTTGAATTTTTAAACGCTGATCCTCGGTGTAGCCAAAACTTTTTGGTAAAAAGAAGAAAGTACGCGCATTAATCTTAAATTTATTTTTATGAATTAATGAATAGATAAATGCATAAAGTAAATGTATAAACGAATACGAAATAAAGCCAACCGCAATGCCTACCCATACACTTCCGTTGAAGTCAAAAGAAAAGACAAATATAGTTAATCCAACTAGAGGTAAAATTAAACTTTGCAAGCAAGTGGTTGCATAAGCATACTTAGTTCGTTTAGTGCCTTGGAAAAAAGCTAGGAAAGCAGCGTTAAGTGTAATAAAAGGTGTGGTGCAAGCATCGCACACTAATGCAATCTTAGATTGTTCAACCATCAAAGTAGCTAGAAGCGGATCCTCTTCGGTGGTTTTGCCAACTCCATAAAGTTTGACTAGCGGGTCAGCGCATAATGCATAAATGACTGATAACGCTAACACTACAAAGAACGTTGATTTAATAACTAATTTTAATAATTCATCAAGTGAATCTTCATCTTCTTCGGCATAAAAAATGTTACTAAGAGATAGACTTGCGGCGATAAGTCCGCCGGTGATACTTTCTACAAACGGGGTGATATGACTTTGCGCGCTTAAGGCGGTAAATAATACTCTTGAATCATAACTTGGTATGCCTGTCCAAGCATAAGCATTAGTGAAGAGAATGTTAATTATGGTACCGCGTAAAAAAATGAATATTATTTTTGTTCCAGCGGGTAAACCGATCAAAGTAATCTCGCCAACGGTCTTTATAGAAAGAGATTTAAAAGAAAATTTTAAACACGATTTTTTACTTGTAAAAACAAAAGAAAGAATAATGGTTCCAACAATAAAAGAAAATATCGTCGCTAGTGCAATCCCTAGCATTGCCCATTTTCCATTTTCAACTATAACTTCGCCTGATCCGTATTTAAATATAACACCACTAGTAACATCACCTATGACATTAATTGATAAAACTACACCAACCGATATGGCGGATAATTTTTTACCATTAACTAAATTAGCAATTGGAAATAAAACGGTATAAGCAATAAAAAAGGGTGCACCAACAAAGAAACCGATTACGTACCAAACTGCATACTTAAATGAAGCATTATCAGCGCCTAATATCCATAAGATATTTCCCCAATAACACATTGGAATAATAACAGCTGCTAATATTAAACCACTAACAACACACATCATGATGGTAGTAGAGAAAGCTTTTTTAGCATCAGGAACATCACCCTGTGCTAATTTTTTGCTAATTAAGATTTGAGCGCCGATTTCAATAATGCTCATTATGACAGAGGTAAAAGTAAGTAGTGGTGAAACTACCGCTAAAGCTGCACTAGCGGCATCGTTAATTAATCGAGAAGCGCAAATACCATCAGTAAAATTAGTAATTGCCCCTACTAAATTTGAAAGTGTAACGATAAAGATAACGTTAAAAAACAATTGTCGAACAATTTTAGAATTATCTAAATTGGTTTTAATTTTTTGTTTTATCGTAGAGCGCACGAAAGATATTATATTCTTTTTTATAGTAAGAAAACCATAAATTCTTGCGAAAATTTATATTTCTTTTATACTATTCATTAGCGCTCTGGGTGTTTAGCTCAGCTGGGAGAGCATCTGTTTGACGTACAGAAGGTCGGGGGTTCGATCCCCTCAGCACCCACCAAGAGCAAAAATGGTTTAGGCCATTTTTTTATTTTTCGCTTTTAATGGTATTTTTGTAAATGTTCTTTTTGTGTAAACAATTGTTATAGGGATATAAATAAGGCAACAAAGAGTCCAACTCAGTGGATAAAGCGCCATTAGACTTTCAAAGTTATGAAATTGTGGAAGTAGATTAAAGAAACAGAAAATGAAAATTAAACGGAAACCTACGATGGAAAATAACGAAACTAGAGTAGGCGTTAATGAATATTTTAATCCCCTCAAGTAGCCTGAAAAGCATTCGGCTATACCACAGATGGCATAAGGTATTCCAATAATTAAAAGGTATAGGTAACCATAATGCATAGCATCAGCAGTCGTGGCTTCGTTTTGCGTTATGAATAGTTTTAATAACGGATCACGAAGAAGAAAAATAATTAAATCGGTTAAGGTCACTACGACTAATTCATAGATAATGCAATAAATTAAACTCTTTTTCACGCGTTCTTTGTTTTTAGCTCCGTAGTTTTGGGCGGTGGTGATTGAACAGGTAATGGAAATAGAATTTAATAGTGCATATTCATAACCTTCAATATTTGCGGCAGCACTTTTTCCGATTACCGCTGCAGTTGATATGCTGTTTATACTGGCTTGAATTGCAACATTAGTGATATTAAAAATCAAAGATTGGAGGGCGCTAGCGATTCCTAAACGTATAATATCCCTTCCGACATCGTGATGATAACGAATGTGTCTAAAGGAAAAGTGAAGTTTAAATTGCTTATCTTTAAACAAAAATAAAAAAACGATAATGGTAGAGATAATTTGGCTAGCCACGGTAGCAATAGCCACGCCTGCTACATCTAAATGAAAACCGATTACTGTCATAAAATTGAAGGCGATATTAATGATTCCTCCAGCTAGGATAGCAACAAGCGGGCGTTTAGAATCACCCAGGGCGCGAAAGATAGCTGCTCCGCATTGGAAAAGTAAATTAAAAGGCGCTCCAATAAAATAGATAAAAAGATATAAGCTAGCCTTATCTAATAGTTGCGTGTCGGTATTTAAAAGAATTAATAACGGGCGTGAGCAAAAGACGCCAAATATTTGAATCGCAATCCCAAGGAAAATAGTTAAGAGAATGGTAGTGCCAATTGATTTAAGTAATTTTTCTTTATTGTTTTCGCCTTTGGCGTTAGCAACCACTACACTAGCACCAGATGATAGACCAATGAACACCGATAAAATAATGTTAATCAAAGAAACTGTTGAGCCGATTGCGCCACTAGATAAATTACCATCGCCAAATTGCGCAACGGTGAATAAGTCCATGGTGGTAAATAAGAGTGAAAGAGCTGCGGATAAGAAAACAGGGATAAAATATAAAACGATTTTTTTAGCAAGATTGCCGGTGGTAAAGTCTTTGTTGGCTAAACGTTTTTGTTGCTTTAATGTAGTTTCCATTCTTTTAAATGATATTCTTTTCTACAATTTATACAAATTATTATTTTCTGTTGTCTTATTAGCTTTGATTGATAAATTGATATTTATTTTATAAATAAAGTATAATATCTTCTAACGCAAGCGTAGTTCAGTGGCAGAACATCAGCTTCCCAAGCTGACTATGCGGGTTCGATTCCCGTCGCTTGCTCCAATATCTTATGAGTCAAGCAAAAAGAAAGTACGGATTATTCACAGGCATCGTGTTAGTTGTCGGCACGGTTATTGGGTGTGGTGTTTTTATTAAGTCTGGCGCAGTTATGAAAGTGACTGCAGGATCATTACCGCTTTCCTTAGTAGCGTGGCTAATTGGTGGTCTTATCATGGTTGCGGGTGCGTTTTGTTTTGGCGTGTACGCGACTAGAGTTGAGAAATTTAATGGCTGCGTAGACTATATTGAATACGCTTCTAATCGTACGATCGGTTATTATTTTGGTTATTTCTTAGGAACTTTGTGTTTTCCAATTGTTACTAGTAACGTAGCATTTGTTGGAAGTAGTTATCTAGTCGCTTGCTTTACGAACGATAAGAATCTTTACGATTTGGGTTCGTGGCCGGTTTTACTAATCGCGCTCTCATTAATTACAATCTTTTTCCTCCTTAATTATTTTGCGCCAAAGATTGCACATAGATTTCAGGTGTCTATTCTATTTGTTAAAGTTGCTCCGATTGCGATAGTGGTAGTAGTTGGTCTATTCGCTTCGCTAATTAATAAAGATGGTGGCATCATTAATGCATTTATTAAACCTGCAACTGATGTTGAGGGCATAACTAATAATTTTGGTGAAGCAATTAAGATTACTTCATTTGCGTATGATGGATGGATTTGTGTTGCCGCCTTTAATGCTGAAATGAAAGATAGTAAAAAAACTTTGCCACGAGCAATCGTGGGTGGCACAGTTGCTGTTGTTGTTTTTTATCTACTCTATTTTATTGGCGCTTCCGCGATCGCTACTAACCAGGTACTTGTTGAAACGGCGAGTAGTGAACTTGATATATTTGCGTCTGTAGCAGTCTTTCAAAAAATGATTCCAGCTATGCCAATAGTTGGCGAAATTATTGCTTTGTTATTAATCTTTGGATCTTGCCTAGGTAGCACTAATGTAATGGTCACTACTATTTCAAGAACTTTTATTGCTTTAGGTGTTCGTGGTGAAGGATTTATTCCTGAGAGAATGTCAAAAGCAAGAGGCGATGATTTTACTATAACTCCATATTTATTTACTTATGGCATTACTATGTTTTTTGCGATTATTTGGCATTTAGCAAATAGGCAAGATATCCCATTTTTTAATTACTTAAAAGATATGGATACGATTGTGTGCTCTCTAGTTTATGGTGGATATATTATTGTTTATGTCTACATCATTAAAAACTTTAAAGATGAAACTGTGTTAAAAAGATATATTATGCCAATTATTTCAATCGCTGGTTCTTTATTCTTTATTGCATGTGGCACTGGCATTTATCAATTAATTGCTGGACAAGGACCAGAGTCGTTAATTAAATTTGGATGTTTCTTAGCATTAGCGGTTGTTGTTTATATTCCGGGTTTAGTGGTCTTCTATAAGAACCATCAGAATAAAGTCCCGGCGAATGTTATATAATATAAAGGTATGAAAAATCGTTATTTATTTATTCCAGCGGGTGTAGTAGTTTTAACATTACTCATTGTTGGTAGTTTATGTGATTTAACCATCGCTCAAGGCATATATTGGGCAGATAATGGTTTTTCACATTTTATGGCAGGCTTTGCGATGATGCCGCTTGGAGCGCTAATAGGTTTTATTTTAGGAACGTTATTTAAAATGGTTACTAATCATCAATATAAAAAGAAATGGCAAAACATTTTATTAGTTTTTATTAGTTTTGCTGGTCTAGTCTGTGGTTTATATGTTATCGGAATGCAAGTTACTAGTTATCATGCGTATAATCTTCACAAAGCATATTCATTTTTGTTTGGTGCGTTATCTTTAGTTCCTGGTTATTTACTTGGCTATTTTTTCTACGAAAAGGTAAATAACAAGAATTTAATTAAAACTTATATTTTAATTGCGGTTTCGGTTGGTTTTATGATTGCTTTTATTGAAACGACCAAAATCATTTTCCCACGTCTTCGTTATACTTCAATTGTTCAACTAGGCAATAATAGTTTATTCCGTCCTTGGTATTTGACAGATTTTTCTCTTAATAAGCAATTTGTAATTGAGCATAAATTAGTTGATAACGAAGAAATTAAATCTTTCCCTAGTGGTCATTCCCAAGCAGCGTTAGCAACGGCTTTTGTAATGATGTTTATTCCAAAATTATTTCCAAAATTTAAAGGTAAAGAAGTTTACTTCTTTTATGGAGGTTTCCTCTATTTCTTAATTGTCGCTCTTTCTCGTATGTTAATCGGTGCGCACTATTTATCGGACACGATGTTTGCGGGTACTGTTGCCCTACTTGTCTATTTCACTAGCAATGAGATATACTTAAGAAAGATCTATAAGGAGTAATTTATGATTAAAAAGCTAGGTAGATTTGTTATGCTAGGCATTGCCATAGCGTTTATTGTTTCCTCTATTTTTAGAATTATTGATTGTGTTAACGTGGTTAATACAGTAGGAGGTTTCAATATAATTATTGAGGCAATCAAAACAGGCGATTTTAGTAAAATGGCTGTCTTTACCGATATGGGTTGGGGTATTCTTTATATCCTAGTTGGATTATCTGCCTTAATAGTTGCTATTAGTGGGCATGCTGGATTCTGGACATTTATCGCTTCAGCTTTAATGCTTGGCTTCTTCATCTTTGACTTAGTTACTCGTGCTAAGAGCGGTTCTTGGGAAGGCTATAAATTACCGCTTGATATTATTTTCCAACTTGTTTATGTTGGTGGTATTCTTCTTGTTATGTACGGCAATCACCGTGAAAACAAAGCATATCGAAATTATAAGAAAAATCGCGATTAATGAAATTACTACATATTAATTTAAAGGATATATATCCATCGATTTTAAGTAAGGATGCTTATTTAAATGGTTTTGTTTATGATGAGAGTTTTGAATACCCTAATCATAAACGTAGTGGCATTTTAATTCTTCCTGGTGGCGGATATGAATTTGTTAGTTATCGTGAAAAAGATCCGATTATGCATCGCTTTAATAGCCTAGGTTATAATTCTTTTGCTCTTGATTACTCTTGCCGCACGATGTATCCAGTTCCTCATCTAGAATTAATGTGTGCAATTCATTATTTAAACACGCACGCTGATGAATTAGGAATCATTTTTAAAAAGATTCCTTTAGTTGGATTTAGTGCAGGCGGCCATTTAGCGTGTTCCTATGCTGCGATATATAAAGAACTTAATAAATTTGATGATGCATCTTTAATTAAACCTTTCGTGTTAATTCTTGCTTATCCAGTAGTGTCGTTACTTAAAACAAATCATCTAAATACCATAAAAAACATTTCGGGATTTGATAATAATTTAATGCATTTATTGAGTCCTGAAGAACATATTAGTAAAGATTATCCGCCTACATTTATGTGGACGACCGCAAACGATCAAGTAGTTAATCCTAACAACGTGATTTGGCTACGTGATGCGCTAAGAGAGAAAAAAGTTAAAAATAAGTGTATTATTTATGATAACGGCCCTCATGGATTAGCATTAGCGAATCTAGCAACTAGCAATCATGACCCGAAGTTTGAAAACAAAAAAATTAGTGAGTGGCCGATTCTTGCGGATGAATTTATTAGCAAGATTAAGGAGTAATTATGGAATTTAAATACGATACTCAATGCCTAATAGAAGGTAAAAATCTTCCGAGTGAAGATGTTATTAATGAATACATTAAAACTCATATCAAAGGCGATTCTTTACTTGCAGTAGGCGATGAAACTTTAATTAAGATTCATTATCATACCAATGAACCATGGCAAGTAATTGCTTATGCCGCTAGTCTAGGCGAAGCTTATGACATTGTAATCGAAAACATGGAACGTCAAGCTAAAGGTCTAAAAGGCTAATGGATTTAAAGAAACTACTTAACGAACATAAATATAGCGATATTCTTTCATTAACGAATAATAAAGAAGATGCTGATTCTATTTCTTATCGAATATCGGCTTATATTGGTTTAAGTAATTATAAAGAAGCGCTTAAAGAAATTAAGATTCATAACGATCTTCTTTATAAAAAGAATCCGCTTGCAACTATGAATCTACATTTAGAACTTCTTTTAGAATTAAAGATGTATACGGAAGCGATTGAAATGCATCATAACTATAGTGAGAGGCCTTATATCTCTCAACAAGTTGAAGAATTTCTTAGAGAAGTTCCGAATAAAATTATTAAAAGCCAAAAAAGAAACGAAGCCCAAGATTTATTCTTAGATGAAATTAAAGTAAATGAATTATTTGTTAAGAGCAAAGATGAGGCTTTACTCACTAATGCAATATATCATTTAAAGAAATTAGAATTAAGTCCATATCTAACATCGCTTGCGACTTTACTTAAACGCATGGATGTTAGTGATGATATAAAAACACTCGCCTTACTTATTATGGTAATGAAAAAGGTGAATAAAGATATTGTGATTAAAAAGAATAAAAAAGAATTTAAGATTAATCCAATTAAACTTGAAGCACCTTATGCGATGAAGCAATATAAAGAAATTATGGAATTAATTATAAAATCAAGTAAAGATCCAACTATTGAAAGTGTCGCCACTAATTTATTTAATCAATATGTGTTAATTTCTTTCCCAGGTTTAATCTTTAATGATACAAGTAAAAAGATGGCGGTAGCCTTTATCGCATTAGCGAAACGTTATTTAAAAGAAGAAAACGCGGTTAATGAAGTGATTAAAGATAATAACGAAAAAGTAGACGAAATTTCTTCATTAATGAACCTCTATCAAAATAAGATTGAACATAAATAAAAAAATATTTTGGCACTTTTCTCTTGACAGTGCTAAAAAGTATTCATATAATGTTATTGGCAATCTTGAAGAAGGACTGCCAAAATATAAAGTTTATATTTTATATAACTTGAAAGAAAAGCCAGAGTAATATATAGTTTAATAACTTGACTACATAAAGGAGATAAATATGAAATCAACAGTCAAAAGTATCAATGAAACGAAGTTCGAAGTGACTTGTGAAGTTGAAGAAAAAGCGTGGAAAGACGCGCAGGAAAAAGCTCGTAAAAAGCTTTATGAAAAATTAGAAATTAAAGGCTTTAGAAAAGGACATGTACCACCTGATATTGCCAAAAAACATGTAAACGAAGGTGAAGTCTTTAATGAAGCAATTAATGTTGTTCTTCCAGATACATTCGCTCATGCGATGGAAGATAATAAATTACGTCCGTTAATTCAACCTCAAGTCGCGGTTGAGAAGTTTTCAACTTCTTCTTTAACTTTAAAGTTTACCGTTATTACCGCTCCAAAAGTTACATTAGGTAACTATAAAGGCATTAAAATCGCGAAGAAAGAAGTTAAAGTGACTGATAAAGATGTTGATGATGAAATTAAACAATTATTAGATCAAAACGCTGAATTAGTATTAAAAGAAGGCGAAGCCAAGAAAGGTGATACCGTAATTTTAGACTTTGAAGGTTTTGTCGATGGTAAACCATTTGAAGGTGGCAAGGCTGAGAATTATGAACTTGCTTTAGGCAGTGGACAATTTATTCCAGGCTTTGAAGATCAATTAATAGGTTTAAAGAAAGACGATAAGAAAGATGTTAAGGTTACTTTCCCTAAAGATTATGTTGAAAATTTAAAAGGCAAAGAAGCAACCTTTAAATGCGTTATTCACGAAGTGAAAGAAAAGAAAGTTCCTGCGCTTAATGATGACACGGTTAAAGAGCTTAAACTTCCAAATGTTAACAGTGTTGCAGAACTAAAAGCTAGTAAACATAATGAAATTGAAAAGCGTAAGAAAGGCGAAGTTGAGAATGCTTACTATAATGAATTAGTAGATGCGATTGTTAAGAACGCGAAAGTCGCAGTGGCGGATGAAATCATTACTGAAGAAGTTAAGAATATGAAAGCGAACTTAACTCAACGTATTGAACAAAATGGTCTAAAGTTTGATCAATATTTACAAATCACTGGTCAAAAACTTGAAGATCTTGAAAAGAAGATGAAAGCGGATGCTGAAAAGAATATTAAAGCTTATCTCGTGCTAGAAGAAATCAGCGCGAAAGAAGGTATCACTATAAGTGATGCTGATTTACAAGCGGAATATAAACACTTCGCCGATCTTTACAAGATGGAAGTGAAGAAAGTCGAAGAAATCTTTAGTAAAGATATCAATTCTTTGAAGAATCAAATTGCGAGTCGTAAATTACACGATAAGTTAGTTGAATTAAATAAATAAGGAGTGCGTTTATGGTGGAGAAAGGTGATAAAATTACTCTTCCAGTTCTCATTACACGTGGGCTAATTGTATTTCCATACAATCCATGTTCGATTGAAGCTGCGCGTGATTTTTCTATGCGCGCTATTGAAGCGAGTCGTAAAGAAACCGATTCGTTAATTTTAATCGTAGTGCAAAAAAATCCTGCCACCGATAAACCAACTAAAAACGATGTATATGATGTCGGTTCTCTTTGCCGCATCCAAGCTTTCGTTGATCAAAAGAAATTTTATCGAATTAAAGTGAACTGCACTCGTAGAGTGAAGATTCTCGATCTTCAAGAATCAAACGGCATGTATGTCGCTAGTGCAGAGCCTTTAGATGATATTCGTGGTGATAATAAAGAAGAAATGGTGTTAGTGAGGGACATGTTAAATGAAATTCAACGTTCACCTGAACTAAGAATGGCGATTCCTCCTCAACTCATTCCTACTTTAAGTAAACCAATGGATGCAATTGAGTTCGCTAATATTTTGGCATCTACTTTACCAATGCCTACTGAGAAGCGGCAGGAATTACTTGCGACCGATAATATCAACGAAAGATTAATGAAGATTTATAAACTCATTAATAAAGAAAAAGAAATCGCTTCGATTGATCAAAAGATTCAAAAGGAAGTTAGAGACTCGATGGATAAATCCCAAAAGGATTACATCCTTCGCGAGAAGTTAAAACAAATTCATAAAGAGTTAGGTGATAATGAAGAAGGCGATCAATCTCTTCTTGATAAGCTTGAAAAGAATCCTTATCCAGAACACATTAAGAAAAAAGTTAAAAGCGAATATAAACGTTATGAGATGATGCCTCAAGCATCACTTGAAAGTAGTCTTATTAAACAATACATTGATACTTTAATGGAAATTCCGTGGTATCAAAAAACAAATGATAATGATGATCTTAAGAACGCGCAAAAAATCTTAGATGAAGATCATTATGGTTTAACAAAAGTTAAAGAAAGAATTATTGAATATTTAGCGGTTAAGAAAATGACCGGTAATTTAAAAGCGCCGATTTTATGTTTCTATGGTGCACCTGGTGTTGGTAAAACCTCTTTAGGTAAATCAATTGCTCGTGCTTTAGGACGTAAATTCTTTAAAGCGAGTTTAGGTGGCATCTCAGATGAAGCCGAGATTCGTGGCCATAGAAGAACCTATGTTGGTTCAATGCCTGGTCGTATTATCGCTGGTATGAAACGCTGCGGAGTTCGTAATCCAGTATTCTTACTTGATGAAGTTGATAAGATTTCTCAAACCTTTAAAGGCGATCCAGCAAGTGCGTTACTTGAAGTGCTTGATCCTGAACAAAACTTCGCCTTTAACGATAACTATGTTGAAGAACCATACGATTTAAGCGATGTGTTATTTATCGCAACCGCAAACTACATTGAAAATGTACCCGCGCCTCTTCGTGACCGTCTAGAAATTATTGAGCTTAATTCTTATACTGAACTTGAAAAGATTCAAATCGCTAAACATTTCTTAGTAAAGAAAGAATTAAAAGCGAATGGTATGAAAGAGAATCAAGTGGAATTTAAGGATGATGCGATTAAATACATTATTAACCACTACACCATGGAAGCTGGTGTTCGTAACTTAGAAAGAAATATTGCAAAAATAATCCGTAAGATTATTGTTGAACTCTTTACGACTGGTAATAAAAAGAAAACCACGAAGAAAGTAGTAGAAATTAAAGATGTCCAAAAATATTTAGGTGTTGAGCGTTTCCAAGTAAATCAAAAAGAAAAGAAAAATCAAATTGGTGTAATTACTGGTTTAGCCTATACCGAATACGGCGGCTCTACTCTTCCAATCGAAGTAAATTATTTCCCCGGTAAAGGTAGTTTAGTCTTAACTGGCAAATTGGGTGATGTAATGAAAGAATCCGCATCGATTGCGCTTGACTACGTCAAAGCAAATGCTAAACGTTATAAAATCGATTTTAAATTATTTAAAGAAAATGACATTCATATTCATTTCCCAGAAGGCGCAATTCCAAAAGATGGACCAAGCGCAGGTATTGCAATCACTTTAGCGATTATTTCTTGCTTCTCTAATACACCTGCAAGTTGCGATGTTGCGATGACGGGCGAAGTCAATCTTCGTGGTAGCGCTCTTCCAATCGGCGGTCTTCGCGAAAAGTCTCTTGCAGCGCTTAGAAGCGGAATTAAAAAAATCATTGTTCCAAGAGAAAATAAACGTGATGTAGCTGAGCTTCCAAAAGAAGTAAAAGATAACCTTGAAATTATCCTTATGGATAATGTTGATGATGCGATGAAAGTTGCTTTATTAAAGAAATGATAAATTTTCGTAACACTAAATTTATAAAAAGTGCACCGGATTATTCTTATGCACCTAAAGATCGCTTATTACCCGAAATTTTATTTGTGGGTAAAAGTAATGTAGGTAAATCTACTTTACTTAATTTAATGAGCGAAAATAAAGGATTAGCAAAAGTATCTTCTACACCAGGTGCAACTAAATACTTAAATTATTTTTTACTTGATGATAAATATTATTTGATTGACGCTCCTGGTTATGGATTTGTAAGCGATAAAAACTTTGTTTTTACTAAAGCGATGGATTCAATGTTTACTAGTAAAAAACTTAAAGGTGTAATCTTTTTATTAGATAGTCGTAGAACATTAACCGATGATGATAAAGTTTTTTATAACTTCCTGATTGATAAAAATTTACCATTTGTAATTGCGTTAACTAAATCCGACAAACTCAATCAATCTGAACGAGTAAAGATTATTAAAGACATTCACAAACACTTTGTGATTGTTAAGGATAATGAAATTGTTTTTATTTCTAATAAAGATAAAGCGGGTATTAATAAATTAAAAGATAAGGTTGAATATTTGTTAAAATTATAGAGTATGGATCAAAAAAGAGTTAAAAATTTAGTTAAAGAATACGAGAAACGTTTTAAGTGTAAACCGACTCATGTTGTTAAGTCGTGCGGGCGTTTAGAAGTTATCGGGAATCACGTTGATTATCAAAATGGTTATTTAATAAATTCTTCGATTGAAAATATGTCAATTGTTGGAGTATGCGCTAAGCGCAAAGATGATGTTGTTCGTATTGAATCGATTGGCTACCCAGTAATTGAATTTAAGATTAATCAAATTGAACTCGATAAGAAAAAAGACTACGAAACTAGTAAAGGTCTAGCGAAAGGCGTCTTTAAATATTTTGAAAAGCATGGTTATAAGAAAGGTGGATTTAATTTAGTGATGGATTCCACTTTACCAAGCGGGGTTGGAGTTTCTAGCAGCGCAGCCTTTAGCATGGTAGTAAGCAAGACTTTATCCATGTTCTATAACGAAAAGAAAAAAATTAGTAATGTTACTTTAGCCTTAGCTAGTCAGTGGGCTGAGAATACTTATTTTGGTAAGAACAGTGGTCTACAAGATCAATTAGGAAGTTGTTCAGACGGAATGGAAATGTTAGATTTTGAAAATCCTACGAAACCTATCATTAATCACTTTGTGCCCGATTTAAGTAATTATCAAATTGGGTTAGGGAAATCTGAAACCAGCCATGCGAATGCATCGGATGCAGTTAATAGCATGCCTAAGGAATATGAAAAAATTACAAAAAAATACCATGCTAAAAATTTACGCGAACTCGATTGGAAGAAATTTATTAAAGATTATATGGTAAAACCATATTGTGATAAGCGTGAATATAAGCGCGCCTCTCATTATGGCTTTGAATTAATTCGTGTTGGTAGAGCATTCCTTGCCTTAAAAAATTCAAAGATGGAAGAATTTAAATTATGCATTTATGAATCTGGGGTCTCTAACAAAAATAATTTACAAAACATTTTAATTCCTGGTCAAAAACAATCTAATTTATTAGATGTATATGAAATTAGTGTTAAAACTATTAAAGATGGAGCGGTAAGAATTCATGGTGGCGGTTTTGGCGGAGCGTGTTTTGTTGTCATCAATAAGCGCGAATTACCTATCTATGAAAAAAGAATTTCTAAATTGGTTGGTAAAGAAAACATTTATCACATCGAAATATCTAAGCATGCTTTAGAGTGGATTAAACTTTAAGCATTAATTCTTTTAAAGAAGTATTCGACAATAATTCTTTGATCTCTAGGTAACTAGAGATTTTCTTTTCTCTTAAAAGTGCGTGTAAATTGTTAGTGATTTTATCAATCTCGTTACTAGCCTTTGTGTAATCAATTTGATCTTTTGAATTTAATTCTTCATCGATTAGATTAATCACAATGTTACGGAAAGCGGTTAATAAAGAATCGCTAATCCAATGGATTACGTTTGGATAATTCTTTAATTTCTTATTTAAATGGTAATAAGTCATAAATCCATCGCTTACGTTATGCCATAAATCAATGAAGATGTAATCTTCTTTATTAATTTTTTCTAAATACGAAATCGCATCATCCTCGATGATTTCGTATTTTTCCTTTTGATTAAAGAAAGGAAAGATGTACTTTTTAAATAGATTAATGATGTTTTTATCTTTTTCAATAATCGTGATTTTATCAACTTTGGAGGCGATTAAGTAGGGGAAGTAGCCTAGTCCTAGTCCAAGAACATAAACATGCTTAGAAAGGTTCTTTGCGCACTTTTTCATTGTGTTTATTTCGTGTGGAATCACACTCATCCAGATTACATTATCCTTTTGTATAGTGAGATATTTAAACTCTTCTTTAAAGTATCCGATTTTATTTTTTACTAGATAGTAATCATCTTGGTCTATTTCAATATCATCGAACAAGAAACATTGATAAGGACGATATTTCTCATATTTAATTTGATAAGCGCCTTCTTTAACTTCTTTAACTTTAATGTTTTGATAATATTTATCTTCTAGATAATCGTTGACATCTAATTCCTGAATGTCATAGTCATCAATCGCTTCTTCCATTAAATCTTCGTTAATAATATTCGCATTTAAGAAATTCGCCACCTCATCGTTATAATGATAAGTGTCAATTAATTTATTAATTTTCTCTTTTTCCGTTTTATCTAATAAAAAAATCATCCTAAATATATTATAATACTTCTTATGAAAACTCTGATTGTTATGTCAGCATTACCTGGAAGCGGAAAGTCTACTTGGGCAAATAATTATGCTAGTAAGCATAAAAATGTTTTCGTTTTATCAATTGATGAGATTCGTTTTGAAGTCACTAATAGTTATTCTGATTTTTCTAAGCAAAAAAAAGTATGGAAGATTTTTAATCGTCGTTTAAAAAAATTAAGCAAGGCTAATGATGCCACTATTATTCTTGATGCACTTAATGACACAAATGAAGCACGCCTTAATTACGTGCGTGATTTTCCAAACTTTGATGAATACATTCTTGTTTATATGAAAAAAGAAAAAACTCAACTAGAGTACTTTAATCGCCAAAGACCAAAAAATCGTTGGGTGCCAGAAGAATCATTAAAAAAACTATACAACCGTTTTGAAGATGTTAGTGATGAAGTGAAAAAAGCTTATAACAAAATTATTGTGATTAAGAATTATTCTTAATTTTCTTTAAATATTCAGCGTAACTTTGTTCAGTTTTATTATCGCCTGGTTCATAATATTTCGCATCTTTAATATCATCTGGTAAATATTGTTGTTTTACCCAATGATTGCTAAATTCGTGAGGGTACTTATAATTTTGACCTTTTACTTTTGCATCTTTTCCATCGTAGTGTTTATTTTGTACTGCACGAGGATATCCTACACCCTTACCCGCACGAACATCCGCTAAAGCTGAGTCAATACTTAATGCGCTATTACTTTTAGGAGAACTGGCTAAAAGAATAGTGATATTACTTAAAGGTAATCTTCCTTCAGGTAGCCCAAGCATAAGTGCGCTATCAACCGCATCCTTAGTTAATGAAATAACTTGAGGATTAGCTAAACCGATATCTTCATTCGCAACACAAAGTAGTCTTCGACACGCTGCAATTAAATCGCCATTATCAAGTAGTTTTGCTAAATAAAATAAAGCAGCATTAACATCGCTCCCTCTAATTGATTTATGAAAAGCACTTAAGGTATCGTAGTGAGCATCACCAGCGCGGTCATAATTAATATTGGCCTTATTAACAATCTCTTCACAGCGCTTTAAAGTGATTGCTTCTTTACTTTGGTATAAGAATTCTAAATAGTTAATGGCTTTTCTCATATCACCATTGCTTGCAATACTTAGAAAGTCTAATGATTCATCATTAACTTTTATATTTAATTGTTTACTGATTTCGCTTAAGCGCTTTTTAACATCTTCTTTTTTCAGCGCTTTAAATTCAAACACCACGCAACGAGACAATAAAGCTGGATAAATATAAAACATTGGATTTTCAGTTGTGGAGGCAATTAAAGTAATTGATCCATTCTCAATAAAGTCTAATAAGGTTTGTTGTTGCTTCTTATTAAAATATTGAATTTCATCTAAATATAAAAGAATCTTATTTGTGGTTAATAACGAATTAAGTTCATCCGTGATGGCTTTTACATCATCAAGCTTAGCGGTGGTGCCATTAAGTTTATATAGTTTCATATCGGTATTATGCGCGATGATTTCCGCAACGGTAGTCTTACCAATTCCAGGCGGACCATAGAAAATCATATTCGGAATCTTTTTACTATTAATGGTTTGATAAAAAACAGCATCCTTATTTAAAAGATGAGATTGTCCTGCTACATCTTCTAATTTCTTTGGGCGATAGAAATTCGCAAATGGTTCATTAATTTCCATAGAAATATTATAGCATGATATTTGTTATAGAAAATTCCGCTAAAATCGTTATAATAAATCTATGGCAATTAAAATTAAAAGCGAAGAACAAAGAAAACTAGAAAAAGAACAAAAAAAGCATAAAAGTAAATTGCTTAAAGGTCGTACCACCTTATTAGTGTTTTCTATTATTGTATGCGTAATTTTATTCTTTTATTTTGTGGTATGTTTTAATCCTGGAATTGTCGTGATTCCGCTTTTCTGCCTCTGGTTCCTTGTGGTGATTATTCCGAGTGTAGTAACAATTGGATTTATTTGGTTTAACGAAGGGTATAAAAATGTTTGCGCGACCATTACTGAATGGTTAGGCTCATCGATTAAATTCTTACCAAAAATCATTAATGCTTTGCAAGTGAGTCTACCTTACGCGGGTGGAGTTGGTTTAGCTATTATTGCGGGTTATGTCGTTTTAAGTTTGCTTAGTTATCTAAAAGATAAAAATAATAAGAACTTAGCGCATCTAATTATTTCGGGTGTGATTTTCATATTGTTCTTATTATTCTTTGTGCTTTCGATGATATTTATAAATAAGGTGGTTATAGGTTAGTTATGAAAGGTTTAATTATTTTTGCTGATGGATTTGAAGATAGTGAAGGTATTACTACTCGTGATATTTTATTACGTGGTAACGTCCAAGTTATCAGCGCTTCAATTACCGATACATTAGATGTCATCACATCTCATAATCTTAAGATTAAGACCGATATTTTACTTAAAGATGCAAATCTAGGTGATTATAGTTTTATTATCCTTCCAGGCGGACTTAGAGGTACTAATAACATCGCTAATTCATCCTTAGCAATGAGTACAATTAAATATTTTCATGATAACAATAAAGATATTTATGCGATTTGTGCAGCGCCATCGATTTTAGGTAAGTTAGGATATCTAGATGACAAAGATTTCACTTGCTTCAAAGGCTTTGAAAAAGATATTAAAGGCCATTATACCGAAGCGCCTGCTACGGTCACTAGTGAGCATATTATCACTGGTAAAAGTATGGCTTATTCGGTTGAATTTGCTTTAACAATTCTTAAGAAACTAGTTGATAATGCAACATATAATCATGTAATTAGCAGCATAAAAAGTTTATAAAAAAGTTGATTTGTGCTTATAATATATAGGCACTCTATATGGCGGATGTGGTGAAGTGGTTAACACAACCGGCTGTGAACCGGTCATTCGTGGGTTCGATCCCCATCATCCGCCCCATTAAATAAGATAGGAAGTCCTATCTTTTTATTTTAAAAAGATATCGTTATAATATTACTATGGATATTAAAAAAGAAAGATTTCAAAGTCACACTTTCTATACCCTTAAAAATAATTGCGGGTTAGAAATGACTTTTTGTAATTATGGAGCCTCGATTTATTCAATTAAATATAAAGGCCACTTCGTTACCTATCACGAGGATGACTATGCTGAATTTTTAAAAAGCGATAAGTATGGCGGCAAGACTCTTGGTCGTGTAGCGGGTCGTATTAAAGATGGAGTTTTAAAAATTAAAAATAAAACCTATCATCTTGAACGAAACGAAAAGAACAATACACTTCATGGTGGCAAACGTAATCTCTCATTCCGCCACTTTGCAACTACATTAAGTGAAAATGAATCTACTATGAATGTAGTATTTAAATACACAAGTCTAAATGGTGAATGCGGATTCCCTCATAAAGTGAGATTCATCGTTGTGTATTCAATAAAAAAGGATGAAAACTGTTTCTCAATTCATTACCACGCAATGACTGATGGATTAACTCCTATTAGTATGGCGCCTCATATTTATTGGCGACTTAAAGGGAAGGACGTTCTTAATCATAATTTGATGATTAATGCTGGTGAAGTAACCACGCTTAATAAAGACTTAATTATTGTCGGCAAAGAAAAAGTTCGTAAAATTTATGACTTTAGAAAAGCTAAAAAAATTGGAGACGATATTAAAGAAGTGGCAAAAGATAATCCTCGCGCTAATGGATACGATTGCGGTTTTATCCTTAACGAAACCGATAAATCACAAATTGTTTTAAAAAACGATGGAATTAAATTAAGCATTAAGACCGATATGAACGCGGCGATTGTATTCACTAATTGCTATCCATCCAATCGAAAGATGAAAGAGTATGGTAAAGATGTAATTTACGGGGGCGTTGCGATTGAACCACAAATGTACGCCCCGCATCTTGAAGATAAATTTATTGATTCTAAACATCCTTTTGATCATTATATTTCATTTCATTTGGAGGATTATTAATGGATTATATTCAACTTGTTGAAGATTTTGTTTTCTTCGCTCACGAGCATCTTGATTTAGATAATCTTGATTTAATATATGCTCGTAATCGTCTTTATGATGAATTAAACGCTTATCCAAAAGGAGAGCTTCCGAAACCAATAAAACGGGATGTCAATTATTTTGTCACTCGCTTTAATGCTCATTATAAGAAATTAAAAAAAGATAGTGTAACGATTAACATCAATATTGCACGCTTATTTGATATTGTTTCTCCTCGCCCAAACGAAGTGGCTAAAAAATTTAATGAGCTTTTAAGAAAGAATCCTAAAGCATCGACTAGTTATTTATATAACTTAGGAATTAATAACTATTACATCCATAAAAAGGATATTGAAAGAAATAAAGAATGGGAGGCACATTTTAAAAATGGACCTGCTCTTGAAATAACCATCAATCTTTCTAAACCAGAAAAAAATAATAAAGATGTTGCTAAATTATTAACTACGAAGGATGTTAATTATCCTAAGTGCGTAATTTGCGAAGAGAATCTTGGTTTTGCGGGTAATGCTAAAAAAGCTCCGCGCCATAATATTCGAATTGTCCCGCTTAAGCTTAACCATGAAGACTGGTTCATGCAATATTCACCATATGGATATTTTAATGAGCACATGATTCTTATTAGTAAGAAACATACAAATATGGAAATCTCTTCACGAATTTTTAAAATTATGTTTGATGCGCTTAATAAATTCCCGCACTATACAATTACTAGCAATGCGGATTTACCAATCGTAGGTGGTTCGATTCTTAATCATGAACATTTTCAATGCGGTGGATATCTTTTCCCGCTTCAAAAAGCGAAAGATTTATTTGTGATTAAATCTAGTAAATATAAGAAGACCAAAATCTCCTTCTTAAATTTCTATAACACCGCATTCCGCTTAAAAGGTAAAGACCAAGACCAAATTTTAGAAATTGCTTCTTTAATTTTAAAGAAGTGGAAGAGTTATACCGATTATGATTTATCAATCTCACCTAAACACAATACGATAACTCCTTTAATGAGAATTAATTCGAATGGAGAATACGAAATGATTTTGATTTTACGTTGTAACTCGACTAATAAAGAATATCCAGATGGAATCTATCATGTTCATCCTGAATATTTTGCGATTAAGCAAGAAGGAATTGGTGTAATTGAAGCTTGTGGACGTTTTATCTTGCCCGCACGATTAGTAAGACAAATTAAAGAAGTTGAATATGTTTGTGATCATAAATTAAATAAAAAAGAATATTTGAAGAAATATCCTGATTTAGTTAATTTCACGCATATGATTGATACACTTAAAGCTAATCCTAAAATGAGTAGCAAAGAATATATCAACGAAGTTGGAAGAAATATTCTTCTTAACACTTCGGTGTTTAAAAAAGACAAGCGTGGTTTCACTCATTTAAAGCGCTTCGTTAAAAGTTTAAATTTATAATTTAGATAAACTCGCTCCAACTTCTAACGATAGTGGAGCGTTTTTATTACTAAATTCAATTGTCTTAGTCTGATACTTTTTTAAGTATTCTTTTTTATTTTTGAACGATTCAGTATTCATCATAAAAATCGCACCAGTTGAAGCTCTAATTAATTTATTAGAAAATAAATCCACATTACAGTTTATGATAGCAACATCGAAATATGAGAACGCAACCGCGGTTCTTAATATAGTTCCTAATTCGCCTTCGTCATCTAAGTTATTTATTAGAATATGGATTTTATTTTTATCTAATGTTGTGATAAAAGGAGTGAATTCCGCTAATGCATAGATATCTTCTTTTTTAACAATTTTGTTAATATATCTTTCATCCACTAAAATTGGAACATTATACTTAGTATATTTCTTTTTTTCACTGTTAGATTTAACAATAATTCTGATAACACTTTTAGAATGGTGTTTTAATAATTCGGTTACGGCAAATTCGCCGACTGCGACTTTATTCAATAAAGGTTCCTTCATAAATTGATTGCGATAGTGTTTCTACGCTAATAATTAAAACATAACTAAGTACAAAAACAAGTTTATAATTATAACTACCTTGGGGTGTAGCCAAGTGGTAAGGCATGGGACTCTGAATCCTATATGCACTGGTTCGAACCCAGTCACCCCAACCAATTTAGTGTATAATAGAATTATGAGTGAAATTAAAGTTGAAGACGCTAAGCGTCTACTTAAAGCCATTAAGGCTAATAAACAAAAGTATTTAACTTGCGAAATTTTAAGCAAGGATGTTGGCATTTATGCGGATATCATTGCTGGATACCTTTCAACATTTGATCCAATTATTTCAATGGATCCAAATTATGATATTAGAAATGTTACTTCTCAATTAAGCGCTTTTGTTCGTGAACATAGTGAACGCCATTCAACGCATAAGAGTAATAAGTTAGCAGAAACTCAATATAAATCAGTTAATGATTTTGTATTTTCTAAATATGTAGTGGCGGGTGGCCTTATGGATCGTAGCATTGAACTTAACGATGCCGATCTTAAAGAACTTAAGAAAGTAGTTACTAACGAACTCAAACTTAGAAAAAAGAAAAGATAGACATTTTTCGATATTTAGTAGATTAAGTGTATAATAAGAGCAAGAGAGAGGTTTTTCATATATGAAAAAAGTAACTTTTATTATAGCTCCGCTTTTGGCGCTATCGTTTTTGGCTAGTTGCAATAGTCGAATTAGCGCACCTGGCAGAACTATTAGTGTTGAAGAAGCTGCAAATTGGGTAGCTGAGCATTTTGATACTAGAGTTAATCTAGCTAAGTATACAAACACCAAAATTGGATTAACCAATTTTTTATGTGATGGTTTAATGTATCCAGCAATTTATGATAAACCAGTTCCAATTGATAGACCAACTAGTATTAATCTTAGGGTTAATAATCCAAACTTTGTTGATGTTGAATATAAAAATGTTAATGGTGTTCTGGGATCATTTGTAACTGAAAACGCTTATCGAGAGGATCCAATAGTAGGAAAAGGCGGCACGGATTACATTATTAATTATTTCTTAAATCCATTCGTGGATAGTTTTGAGATTACTTATGTTGAGTTGCTAAAAGAGCGCACAGACAAGAACGCATTTGAGACTCGTTATTCTTTAAGCGGTGATAATTTATATATTACTTATTATTGTAATGATCTAGCGAATATTACTAAAGCAATTAAGGATGCTTCCGCTCAATATCCAAAGATGACATTTGCTATTCCTTTTACTGGTGATGGTAGTGGCACTTTTATGGTTGGATTTGACAAATTCGGTTATGTAACCGAAATGCTAGCGGACATTCATAGTAAAGCGATTAATTTCCATGTAGGATTAAGCGGTGGAGAAATTAATAATCTCTTCTTTGCGGGTGAGATGGAAGGTAAAATTTCTATTAAAAATGAAGTGAGCCTTTATAGCGATAATAGATATCCACATTTAAAGTTTAGAGAGTTAGATTCTTCTGGTAATGTTAAGGAGAAAATTTCTTACGAAACTCGTGGAGTTATTTCACAAGCAGAAGCACACAATATTGGAAGAGATTATTGTGAAAATATCGGGCCTCGTTTATCGCTATACTACGATATGTTATTACCAGGTTATGGTAGTAATGTTGTAATTAAGGACAAGAAGGCAAAAGTTTCTATAAATTACCAAGGGGTTTCTTATCCACCTACTGAAGGTTTTGTTACAGTTGATACTACCAGTTCCGCTGCTGAAACTAATACCATTATTCATTTTTATCCTGATACTTTTGATTTATTTGAGGGTGACGTCTATGTGGACGTTCAATTACAAGGAGAATAATTATGCGTAAAGTTCATTTATTATTACTTCCAATTATGAGTTTAGCGCTTATTACTAGTTGCGCTAATAATGAAGTTAATTTCATTTCTATTGGCGAAGCAGTTGAATTCGCTCAAAAGAATTTTGATCCTCATATTGGCGATGGTTATAACACCGAATACACGCTTCAGTTTAATGACAGCGAGGTTGATGAGGCCTCAGTCTATCAAAAGCATTATTTTAATCCAAACGAACAAAAAGGTGGTTATACCATCGATAAAATTTATGGTTTCAATCTTGATGCAAAAGGATTAGAAGGAATCTTATATTATTCTAGAACTCTCAGTTTTAGTTCAACTGATCTATTAGAATTCCATAACACTATTCAAACCGCTACTGGAGAGATTGGCTATGTAGATAACGGATTCATTAAAATAAATAACCACCTTGGATATTATATTTATTCTGATCATTTGAATTCGATTATCGCAACTTTACAACCATTATTAGAATTATTCCAATCGTATTTTGGAAGGACAAGTGAAACCATTAAAATATTGATAGGTTTACTTAAAGGTTTTTCTGCTGATCAATCTTCATTTACTTTCCACGTTGAATTTACACGTTTCGGTTTCGTTGATAATTTAGGTTTAAAGCTATCAATGGATCATGCATGGTTTCAGTTTGATAAGGCGATGTCGGAATATGTTTTGGGTGACTATCTAGCAATTGAAAGGCTCAATTTAAATTTAGACCTTGTCACTAAATATAGTTTATAAGGAGAATAGTTATGAAAAAAATCAAATTAATTGTTCCGGTTGTCTCTTGTCTATTAGTAACGGCTTTATTTAGCTGTGCTAATAATAATGAACAACCTGAATCAAACTATTATAGTATTTCGATTGCCAATGCTCATAAATCACCTAAAGTTTCAATTGAAGGTTCTAACCTTATTAAAAAAGGTGATGCTTGTGATGTGTTAATTCGTTTTGAACCATTTACTTATTTAGCGACTATTCCCGATTATCCAAGTGAAGTTATTAGAATTTGCCAAGCTAATCGTATAGGATACGACATTGCTCTAGATAAAAGTTGCTATACATTTGAAGAAGCGGGAACGGGAGATCCTTGCCTTTATCGTCTCCATATCAATAAAGAATATATGGTTACATCATATGTAGTTGATATAAACTCTGAATTTGTGGAAGCATATACTGGTGAAAATGATATTAAGTTTTCTAGCGGAAGTTCGCTTAACGATGATAATGCAGAGATTATCGTTGTTAACACCTCGGTTGATAGTGATTTAACTTTCTTCATTACTCCGAAAAATTTCCAATCTGGATATACTTTTGATGGTGATACAAAAGACGCTATTAAAATCATCGGTGTAAGCGATGATGAAGGTGAAGTTGACTTAACGAGTTTTGTTACACGTAAAGAACTTGTTATTTGCGATAGCCCGATTCAAGGATTAAGTCATTATCAAACATCGGAGAAACAATTACGAATTGCTCTTCCAATGGATAAACTATTTGTAACAGATGATGATCCTGAAACTTTCTATGGTTATAAGCAAAGATTTACTTCTATTGAAATAAAATCTGATAAAGGCGTAGTTTATAATAAAGAAAAAAGTTACGAAAATATTTTCTCTCCGACCGCCGATGAAACTTCTTGTACTTTTACTAGCGGCAAAATTGAACTTAGGGAAAACAGCGTTCATTATGTAGCGAAATTTGCCCCTCAAGATGATTACCGTTTCCCTTCTTCGTTCACCGAAGAAAATTTCCCTATTACTGATTTAACCATTTTGCCTAAAGTGTATCTTCCTACTGGTCATCCATATTTCCGCACATTTGAAATTCATAGTGATACAAGTAAACAAGGTGCGATAAAGACGAGTCCTTATAAATCCTATATCGGTGGGAATGAAACATTATCGATACTATCGAGTGTTCGTGTATTAGAAGATACCGCTGGTAATATCTATGTGCCGATGGGTTATGATAATGATAGCATTCTTTCAGGCGATAATTATTGGTTAGATGTTGATGTAAAAAGCGGAAATCTAGTGGTAGATGTCAACATTACTGATATGGTTAAGTATGTAGAATTCCCAACTTCCACTATTATAGCGAGAACTGATTTGATTGAATACGGGGATGAATTCTATAAATTTTACCGTGATGGGTCAATCGACTTCATTCAATCATTCAACTTTACAGTTAAAGCTGTTCATAATTAATTAGCGCTTTATGCGAATAAGATGGTTACTTGTAATTCCGCTATTAATGCCGCTTATTTCTTGCCAAGAAAAAAATGAATTTACCATTACTTGGAAGAATATAGATGGTAAAGTTTTAGAAGTTGATTATAACGTTCCTAGAGGTTCAAAGCCGGCTTACGATAGAAGCACACCTACTTATGGACCAATTCGAGAAGAAGGCGCCACAAGCGGTACATCTTATTATTTTAGTGGTTGGGACCAGGAATTAACTGAAGTTAAAGAAGATAAAACTTATACCGCCACTTATTCTACTAAACCTAATTATGATGTGAAGTGGATTAGCGATGATGGGAGAACGTTGTATCACCTTCCTTACGTTATAAAGGATAATAAACCTATCTATAATAAAGAATTTCCTCATAAAGAACATACAGGAAATGTTTATTACGCTTTTAACGGGTGGAAGGATATAGAAACCGGTGAAGAGCAGCATGTTATTTTTTCCGATACAGTTTATCAAGCTCAATATGATGAAACGACCGAGAACAGCGATTATGATTGCGATGGTTTGCTTGATTATTTAGACCCAGATTATAAATCTTCTCATAATAGCGTCACTTATGAATATGAACAAAACGATCGAGGACAATTTGATTTCGCGATTGATTATTATGATTATTTTATTAATCAAAACCCAGAAAGGTATTCTAAAGATGTAGCTAAATTTATTGCGGCATTAAACATTGACGCTTTCTATACGGGTCATATCACCTTTCCTCATGAAGCGTGCGATTTTGATGATAAAAAATACATTTATGAACGTTTAGGTTGCGACAACATTGAAGAGTTCTTTGTTGAAAAAAATGATGAGCCAAACGATGTTGGTGGCGCTATTCTTGCGCATCATAAAGTTTTAGCCGGAAGTTCTAAGATGCATGAAATTAACAAAGATTACAATATCTTCTTTTTAACAATTAAAGCATCACGCGAAGATAATATTCCATTATGGAAAAGTGATTTGGATATTGGTAGCAACGATCCTTCTTATACTCAAATGACCGGGGAGCATCCATTATGGACCAATAAGGATTACCATAAAGGACTATTTATCTCTAGTAATCGAGTTAAGGATAAAATTGGTGAATATTTAGCGAAATTCCAAAATCTCGAAAACAAGATTTTAGTTATTAGTGGTCATTCTCGTGGAGCGACGACTGCAAATTATATTGCTAAGCAATATCAAGGTGATATTAATTACAATAAGATTTTTGCTTATACTTTCGGTTCGCCTAATTATTATTTTGGTAACGAGAGTGTCTACGCTCCTTATATCTTTAATTTTTTAAATGATGATGATTTAATTGAGCATGTTCCTTTTAGCTATTTTAACGGAAAACTTTTTGGTAATAATATTAGATTTTCTATTAAAGATAAGTACACCGGTCAATATTCTAAATTTACTTCTCATAGTTACGAATCTCCAAAAAATATCGAAGAATTTATACGTAGTGATGTTAAACCTATTATTCCTAATCGAGACTCAACCTATAAATTAGATGAAAGCGCATCGCGCTGCCTAGGTCTTGTAGACATATCTTTACTTAGATCAACGGCTGAGAAAACATATTACGATAATTTAGCTTTACTTAATAAGTATGGTCTTAGTGGCGCTAGCGGTGGTAGTTCACCATACCACCTTTATTACGATGGTGATAAAACGGTGGTTGGTTATAATTGTCCATACGCACTTTATGTCATCATCTTTAAAATAGCAGAGGCAGGACATGCGGATGTAAGTGATTTATTAGATTTATTAAAGATTTTTAATAATTACGATGCTATTTATAACGGATTAATTGATAAACTCGGATTAGATATTAATGATCCGATGCCTAAAGCATCTCTTCCACACCGAATGTCTACATATTACGTAATGGTGGATGCCTACACACCCAATCCGTAATTTATATTTGGCGGAGACGCAGGGATTTGAACCCCGGCGAGGCTTGCACCTCCTATTAGTTTTCGAAACTAACCCCTTCAACCACTTGGGTACGTCTCCACGAGTAAAAATTATATCACAACAATATATATTCTAATACTTTAAGAAAAATACACTTTAGTGTATAATAAGTAAAGGTTTTCTATGTCAACACCTGCAATCATTCTTACTGTCATTGTTGTATTCTTAGTTTTAGTTTTAATTATATTTTGGGCAATTACTCAATATTCGAACCATCATTACTCAGGCTATATCAAAAATAGCGTTAACTCAGTTCGTTCGGTAGTAATTGACTTTAATAAGCAGCAAGTTCGTTTTTTTAATCGGTCTTATCTTCGCTCGGTAAGAACCGTACCATTAGAGAGATATTATTGGCAATTTTCCAAGCGCGATGCAAAAAAACTAAACGATTGGTTTAACGAACTATTAAAAGAGAACAGTCACGCTGATAGTTCTTGTGATGTTGAAGTAAGGCTTCATCGTTCACGTCGTTATTATTGTTCGCTTCTTCAGGTGGTTAATATTGATTATGAAAAGAAGATTATTAATCTTGATAGTTATCTTTTCTTAAAATTATCGCGCCACCGTTTATCGCTTTTAGGCGAAGGGGAAAATAAAACTAAATTAACGGTTGGCAATCGTGGCTATACTGCGAATTTCCGCTTTACGGCAATTTCTTTAACTGGTATTAAAGGAGAAATTTCTCGTTTGCTTTATATGCAATTAAAGGAAGTTGCTGCTGGCGTGATATCAAACGGACAAAAGGAAATGATTGATACGGGTAAAGGCGAGTTTGCCATTATTGATTTCCGTTCAACCGATCGTAATGAGGGTCTTAACTTTATTCATAGAGTTAATAACCAAATGAGAAAGTTCTTGGAGATTAATGGTAATCTAAATCGAGTTAATATTTCAGTTGGTCTAGTAAGTAATTCTTACTATCGGCACAATTTTAAAAAGATTATTGAGAAGGCTAAGGCGATGAGCGAAATCGCTTATCAAAAAAATACTTTAATTGTTACTTATAGTAAGAACATGAAAAACAATCTTGAGGAGGATAAGTTTGATAGCGAAATCGAGCAAATCATTAAAAAGAAACAAATTGCTTATCACTTTGAATCGGTTTATGGAATCAAACGTGAACGAACTATTGGCTATATTGTAATGCCTACTCCAATTGATACAAGCGCGCAATCAATGGCGGAATTATATACGCGTTCCCTTAAGAGTGGTGAAAATAAACAATTGTTAAATGTGGTATTAAAAGATAGTATTTCTGCCTTTAGTAGTGGAGAGAACCATGATACGATTTTATTCCGTCATTTAAAATTCAGTGAAACGGAAAATTTCTTTAACGCTCTTCGTAATATTACCAAGCACGTTAATCAAGCGGTCATCTTTGACGAGTACGATATTTCTTATTCCTCGAACGAAGATAAAGAATTTGCTGATAAAATCAAAAAATATCAAGAAAAGAAAATTGATATTTGTTTAGCTTTGTCCGATAAGTCACTTGTGCTCGATCATAAGATTTATGCCTTGTTTGATTATTTCTTTGTATACACAAATGTTTTAGGACATAAGCGCGATGAGGCTAGTAATTTAGCGGTTCGTACTATTATTGAAAAGTTAATGAAATATGGTAAGCCTATTATCCTAGCTAATATTGATACTTGGAGTACAATTGAATTGTTTATTCGTAGTGGTGTAGAATATGTCGCTAGCCCGATGATCACTCCAATTAGCGATAAATTGTTAGAGCCCGCTGGTAAGACTAAGGCTAAGATTAGAAGAATGATTGAATAAGAGGTAAGTTATGGATATCAAAAACGAAAAGATTACTAGTCGCGATCAAGATTTTGCGCAATGGTACACCGATGTATGTAAGAAAGCAGAATTGATGGATTATAGTTCCACGAAAGGTTTTATTATTTATCGTCCTTATGGTTATGCCATTTGGGAAGAGATTCAAAAATATCTTGATGCTAAGTTTAAGGAAACCGGGCACGAGAATGTATATATGCCACTTGTAATTCCTGAATCTCTTTTCAACAAAGAGAAGGCGCACGTTAAAGGTTTTGCGCCTGAAACGCTAATTGCAACGATTGGTGGCAAAGAAGAAATCGTTGATAAATTAATTATTCGTCCAACTAGTGAATGCGTATTTACCGATTTTTATTCTCGCATAATTTCTTCTTATCGTGATTTGCCTAAACTATACAACCAATGGTGTAGCGTAGTGCGTTGGGAGAAAACCACTCGTCCATTCCTACGTGGTAGTGAATTCCTATGGCAAGAAGGCCATACGATGCACGCAAGTGATAAAGAGGCGCAAGAAGAAACAACTAGAATGTTAGAAATCTATTACAAGATGGGACAAGAATTACTTGCAATCCCGTTTATGAAAGGACAAAAGAGCGAAAAAGAAAAGTTTGCGGGTGCAATCGCTACTTATTCAATTGAAGCCCTAATGCATGATGGTAAAGCGCTCCAATGCGGCACTAGCCATTATTTTGGTCAAGGATTCTCTAAAGCGTTCAATGTTAGATACTTAGATAAAGATAATCAAACTAAATTCCCTTATCAAACTAGTTGGGGAGTTTCTACTCGTTTAATTGGTGCTTTAATCATGGTGCACGGTGATGATAATGGATTAGTGCTTCCACCGATGGTTGCGCCAATTCAAGTAGTCATTGTTCCAATTAAAGGCGATCAACAAATTGTTCAAGATAAAGTTAAACTTTATGAAGATGCATTAAAGAAGAATGGAGTCAGAGTTAAAGTTGATAACAGCGATCACACTCCAGGTTGGAAATTTGCTGAATGGGAAATGAAAGGTGTTCCGCTTCGTTTAGAAGTTGGCCCTAAAGATATTGAAAAAGGTTTAGTCATGTTAGCAAAGCGCAATGACATGAAGAAACTACAAGTTAAAGAAAGTGATGTTGTTAACGAAGTTAAGAAAACATTAAAAACGATTCAAGATGAAATGTATGCGAATGCACTTAAGCATTTAAAGGCTAATATCAAAGAAGCTAATAGTCTTGATGAATTAAAGAAGATTGTTGATGTTGGTGGATATGCTAAAGTTGTTTGGTGTGGCGAAGAAGAATGTGAAAATAAAGTTAAAGAATTAACCACTGCAACTTTACGTTGCATTGATGTAGAAAAAGTCGAATCTGGTACTTGTGCGATTTGCGGTAAAAAAGGTAAATATATTGCCTATTTTGCAAAAGCTTATTAATTTTTATAACTTTTGTGATAATATATTTAAGCACTTACGGAGTAGTACCCAAGAGGCTGAAGGGGAAGGATTGCTAATCCTTTAGATCGGGCAACCGGTGCAAGGGTTCAAATCCCTTCTACTCCGCCAGTATATAATCAAACCGACATATGTCGGTTTTTTTAATGTTACTTTTAGTAAATAAATTAAGGTGACGGATAATTATATGTTATTGTGAAATCGTTGTTAATAACATCTCTATTTGGGTTCTTAGAAGCTTCGTTGATAATCTCTAATAATGTCTTTCTAACTTGGTATTGTGTGGGTACTTGTTCTATTGCTTCTTTCACTGTTTGAATGCTATCCAAATTAATTTTAAATTCTCCTTTTTGCTTGTCAAAAACAAATTGTGTTCCATCGCTTGAATCGGGAAGTAAATCAATAATGTAATCTTTGAACGATCCATCGTCAATCGGAATTTGGCCGAAATAAATATCTTTCATAGTGAAAGAAAGATTTCCTAGCGCCCAATCATCCTCTCCGCCTTCACCCGGAACAGTATCGGTAATAGTAATATTGTTTGTTCTAATACGAGCGGTAACAGGAACGCCAGAGATATTGATGTTAAGGTATAAATTCATAAATACATCGCCGTTATCTTTAATAAATTCAGTATAAAAATTATCAATAAGTACATAATCAAAATTCCAAGTTCCATCACTATTCACATTAGTAATTTGAATCGTTTTTCCAACCGCCTCGGTCATATCATGCGCTAAATATTTGTTAATGTCATCACTTGATATAGAAAATTTTGGAGGGTTTTCAATGAGATGATCGGTATTAATTTCGAATGTTGCTGCAATATCACTAGCACAATAGTCTGCAAAACGTTCTTCGCTTTGATTTTTAATTTTACTACCTTTATAGTTATCTACAGTAGTGCCTATATATTCTTCTACTTTAGTTTTTAAATCATCGGCAATAAAACTTGTGTCGGTGTCTCCGCGAACTAAATATGTAAACATATCATCAGCGTTTCCTTCTTCTAAAACATTGCTATTTAACCATTCGATTATTTTTTCTTTATGCTGGTCAAGTTGAAGTTCGGTAAATTGGAGCGGTGGTTCGCTATATGTTCCTTCGGTTAGTTGTAATTGAGTTAAATCAAATGTAGCAGTAACTCCGTTATGATAATTTGTTTTAAGCACTTCATGCTCTTCATCACCAAACATTGTTAAAAGAATATTTAAGAATGGATTATTGCCACCCAATTTACTAACATAATTGCCAACATCCTCTTGGAATTGTTTGCGATTATACGTTAATTTCGCTTCCGATAAATGACTCTCAATGTGAAAACCGGCCTGCGCAAAGGCGTTGTTAAGAGTACTGTCATTTAAAAAATTACTTAAAATGCCAGTAACCCAGTTAAGCGGGATTGGTAAACGACCGATTTTAACTTCGTTAATTTTAAATACTAGTTGTCTATTTATGCCTTCACCCTCTTTAAGAAGTTGAGTACTAATTATTACTCTTGTCTTAAAAAACGAAGCTTGTAAGTCAGCATAAAAGGTATATTGATTATCTTTAATCTCGCAATACATTTTAGGAATAAATTTTTCTTGACCGATTTTGTCGCAAGCGGCCATCATAATGCCATCAATCATGTCTTCATCAATCATAAAGTTTAACTTTGGTTTATCTTCACTCAAATCTTTAATACCATTATGAAAAGATTGGCTTACGATATTTTGATAAGTTACTTCAGAATTTGATACTTCTTTTGTCCCTGTTTCGTAAAACGCGCCAAAGACAAATCCTACTGGTAGAACTACTAAGATACCAAAGATAACTAAAAAAATGATTAGACCTTTATGTTTCTTCCTTTTCTTAGGTTCTTTAACAGGTTTATCCGGTCCCTTTTTAGTTGCTTTTGTAGGCGTTTCTTTTTTAGCCTTAGACGATGTATTTTTCTTCTTACTCATAAGAACAATATATCACATTTCACTATTTTAATGTAATTATAAGATATAATAATAACGAATATGTTAACACCACTTTATAAAATAACTTATCGGTATCAAGGTCATGAAAAGACCGTTTTTGTTAAGGACGAAAGCAAAAACATTACCGGTTCTATTAAGTATCGTCCCGCTAAGTATATGATTGATATGGCTTATAATCTTCATCAACTAGATAAAGATACGCCAATTATTGAAGTTACTAGTGGCAATATGGGTATTGCTTTAGCTCGTGTTGGTAAGTCTTATGGTAATAAAGTAATTATTTATATGCCTAAAGACATGAGTAAAGAAAGACAAGAGATGATTAAGAAAGAAGGCGCGGAATTAGTGTTAACTAAAGATTTCCCCGAAGCCTTTAAATTAGCAACGATTGCTAAAGGATTTAAGACTAAACAATTCGCTAATCCCCATAACGCGGATTCATATGTATCTTTAGCGCAAGAAATTGAAATGAAATTAAAGAAAGAAGATATTATTGGTTTCTTAGCAGGCGTTGGTACTGCAGGTACCTTAACCGGCACGGGTGCTTATTTTAAACGTAAAAATCCTAAATTTAAGATGATTGCCTTAGAGCCAAGCGAGACCCCGTTACTTTCAACCGGCAAGAGAACTGGTGCTACTCATGAAATTCAAGGTATTAGCGATGGCTTTGTTCCAAAACTTTATTATTATAAAAAGTATATGATTGAACAAGTGATTACAGTCAATAGTCAAGATGCCATTGTGATGGCGCAAAAATTAATGGAAAAGTTCGGTGTTGATATCGGTATATCTAGTGGCGCCAATTTCTTAGGTGCAGTTATTAGTAAAGTAAATAAGATTATTACCGTATTCCCCGATAGCGCGGATCGCTATAAGACTACTCGTTTAATGGATAAATCCTTAAAGAGTGATTTAGTAAATCAAATTGAATTAATTAAAATCGAAACGCTATGACACCAGTTGCAATTACCTTAATTGTTATTGCTTCTTTATTTGTGCTTTTAATTTTATCACTGCTAGCCGTAGTTTTTTCTTTATCTAAAGTATTTAACAAGAGAGTCGATCCTAATCCGCATTTTAAATTTATATCTTTGAAGGATTATCCAGGTTTAATAATGAAGGACGTTTATGTTAATAGCGTTTATAAGGCTAAATTACATGGTGGTGTCTTTTATTACAAAAAAGAAAAACACCATGGAGTTATCATTTTCTATCATGGATTCCTTAGTGGTTATATCAATTACTTAAATCTAATTAATTATTTTGCAAACGCTGGTTTTATTGTAGTTGCGTTTGATATGTACGGTAATTACACAAGCGAAGGTAAAACCATGAAAGGTTTTCCAGTCGCAGATAGAGACAATAAACAAATTATTAACTTTGTTAAAAATCATCCTGAACTTAAAAAATATCCTTTATTTACTTTAGGGCATTCTTGGGGTGGCCATACTTCCTTAACTAGTCTACTTCAAGAAGATTTAGCGATTAAAAAAGCTTGTGCTTTATCACCATTTAACTCGAATGTTGATGCGACTTATTCCACTAGCAAATATTTAAAATTAATCGGTCCAATCATTTATCTAGTTAATTTATTTAAATTTGGGCACGAATCCACGCATAGTGTAGTAAGTGCGCTTAAATATACTAGTGCGGATGTTTTGATTATTTCAGGCGACAAAGATCACATTGTTAAACCAGAATATTCATACCATAAATATCAAAAAGTTATCAAAGATAATGCTTTAGATAATGTCAGCATTAAATATTACCCAAATCGCAAACATTTCTTGTATTTAAGCGAACGCGCTGAAGCATATTTTATAAAGGAAGTCGCTTTCCCTAGAAAAGATCCAATTGATTATAATCATTTAGATTATTCACTTATGAATGAGCTTAATGAAAACGTGTTGCAAGAAATTGTTAATTTCTATTTAAAGTGAACTATTTATTCGGAATATATTTTTTACCTTTTTTAATCGCATCTAATTCAAGCTTAGTGTAATCTTTTTCATTTAATAACTTAAGGTCTTCTTTACTTAGTTTCAATTTATTAAATAAATCAGGGCGATATTTTTTGGTTAACTGTAATTGTTTTTTTCGATTATAACGATTGATTACTTTGTGATTGCCGCTATAAAGCACATCCGGAACTTTATCACCCTTATAGTTATACGGTTCAGTGTATTGTGGATATTCTAATAAATTATCGTTAAACGATTCATTATCTAATGAAGCATTGGTAATCGCGCCTTTAAGTAAACGAATCACACTATCGGCAATGGCCATACTTGCGATTTCGCCGCCCGTTAATACATAATCACCAATAGATATTAATTCATCTACGTATTTATTAACGCGTTCATCAACACCTTCGTAGTGGCCGCAAACAAAGGTTAATTCTTTTAATTTAGAAAATTCTTTCGCCTTATCTTCGTTATATGTTTTACCACGTGGCGATAAAAGAATTTTATGTCCGCCTACTTTCTTTAATGCGTCAACGATTGGTTGGCATTTCATGATTAAACCCGCACCGCCTGAAACCGGAGGAGTATCCACTCGATTATATTTATCTTTGGTGTAATCACGAATGTTAACTATGTTAATCGTGACTACTTTTTTAGCGATGGCGCGTTTAATAATGGAATTAGTTAAAAATCCATCAAACATATCTGGAAATAAAGTAAGAATATTTATTTTCATAAAATCCCTTCAATTAATTTTACCTTAATTTCTTTTTTATCTAAATTAACTGAAATAATAAATTCATTCACGAATGGAATATCGAACTTTTTATGATCGGAGGTTTCGCATCTTAAAATATCATTCGCTGGAGCGTGAATTACATTTTTAACTATTCCGATTTCTTTATTTTCACTAATCACTCTTAAATTTACTAAGTCACTATAGTGGTAATGATTAGTAGGTAAAGTAGCATCTTCTTTTTTAATATAAAGATTTTTGCCTAATAAATCGTTCACTAAATTAATGTTTAAACGATCTTCAAACGAGACCACGTCGAATTCTTTATATTTATAAAAAGAATGAACTTTAAGCGGAATGTATTCATTATTAGATAAAAGAAAAACCACATTGCCTTTTTGATAGCGAATGTGTGCAAAATCAGTATTGGAAAAGATTTTTACTTCACCTTTTAGGCCGTGTGGTTTACTTATTTTACCTAATAAAAGATATTCCATTACTTAGTTTCAGTAGTGGGGGTTTCAGGCGCTAATCCTTTCTTCGCTTTATCTTCAAAGTGGAGATGGATAAACTTATTATCTTCTTTACCAGCAATGTTAATTGCTTCGCGCAAAGCATTTGCAATCACACCATGCTTACCAATTAAACGTGAAACGTTTTCATTATCAGCATAGATAAAGATGGTAATGTCTCTTTCTTCTTCCTTAATATCGATTTCCACTTCTTCTGGTTTAGTGACAATCGTATCGATGAAGGAATGAATAATGGTCTTGTAGTCCATAATTACTTATTCTCCTTTTTCTCTTCCGCCTTTGGCGCTTCCGCTGGTTTTGCTTCATCTTTAGGAGCTTCGGCTGGTTTTGTTTCCGCCTTTGGCGCAGCTTTAGGCGCTGGTGCGGGTTTAACCTTCTTCACTTTTGGTTTAGCAGGACGGTCAAACTTATTCTTTTTAACGGTCTTACTCTTTTTATGTGAAGGAGATTTAGTTGCATTAAATTTTGCAATTATTCCCATTTCGGTTAATAAAGTCTTAATGGAATCAGAAGGAGTCGCTCCTGCTTTTAACCATTTCATTACTAACTCTTCGTTAATATCCGCTTTACCGGTTTCTGGATCAAAAGTTCCGACTTGTTCGGAATATCTGCCATCACGGGCAAAACGAGAATCGGCCGCAACAATTCTAAAGAACGGATCTTTATGGCGACCGAATTTAGTCATTCTTAATTTTACTGACATAATTTTTCCTCTCTTATCGTTAGATATCTTGCCACGGAACTATTATAGTGTCAAGTAAAACTACTTAACACATAAAAAGTTTTCTCTTTCTTTAATTTAGTGATAATATAACTAAGCACGTTTAGTGGGGCTGTAGCTCATCTGGAAGAGCGCATCGTTCGCAACGATGAGGTAGCGGGTTCGATCCCCGTCAGCTCCACCATTTTTTTATTTATAGTTAACCATTATTGTATTAACGATGTTCACGATGCTTCCGCCAACCATCATTAACATTGCAATTCCTACTATGATTTCAGTAGCTAAGCATCCAAACTTACCTAAAATATTGTGATTATTATTTTCCTTTCGTGCGATATGGAAGGATGGAATAATAAATCCCCCAATAAGTAAAGCAATGGTAGCCGACGCAATATCAATGAAAGTAGTAAAATGCGCCATCGGAATCATTGATAAACATAAAGATGGTAGAGTAGCGATTAGCCAACATAACCTAACATCAATATTAAGCGAATTTTTAATGATATCTCTTAAGGCGAATGAGACCGACCAATAAGTTGAGAACATAGCTAAAATCGTAAATATCGCTCCAACCACTTTAGCCCAATCACCAATTCCAGCCGCCCATGCATTCGTACATACATCTTCTCCATTTAATCCGACTGAAGATAAAACCGCAAAGATGGTGACAAAGATGATAATAACTATGTTAAATAACATACCTAAAGCAATGCTCTGTTTAATTTTCTTTTCATCTCCTTGAAGTCCGTCTGCTACTTGTGGGATACAAAAGAAAGCGTTCAAAGCGAACATAGCAATTCCGAAGAAACTAAAAACGGTCATCGCTGAATCAGGCATCATATTTAGCGTATTATTAATATTTAAAATTGATCCGATAATTAATGCTCCTACGGAAATAAAGATGGCTAGAGTTGCAAATTGCTCTGCATATCCAAGAATCTTTAAACCAAATAAAGCGAGAACGCCTGCGAAAACGTAGAATATAACTTTCCAGGCTATTAGTGGAACTTGTGGAATATTATTTGCTAATACATCAGCGGCTCCAGTAACATATGCACATAAACTAGAAGTTAGCACAATAAACACGAAAATAAAGATAATAACCGAAATAACTTTCTTAGCTTTTCCTCTAATAATATATTTTTTAAATATATCTAACATATGTGAGCCTTTACCGGTTTTGATGGTTAAATCAGCAATCATTAGCTGCAAGACATAAATAAAGCCATAGGAAATAACTAGAATTAAAAGCGCTAACCATATTCCAACTTTGTTAGCTAAATAAGGCATCGCTAAAATGCCAGCTCCAACCCCGTATCCATTAACAATGGCGGCGCCTTGGCGTACGTTTAATTTCTTATTTTTAATATTATCAAGGACTGCTTCCATGGTTATTATTATAACTTACTCAGGATTTTATAAATGACAAAATTTACATTAACGCTTTTATAAATACTCACATTACTTGACTTTGTGTGAGTAGTTATATACAATAGTAGCATGATTTATACTTATAAAGAATTATTAAGCAAATATGGCAGTCAAAGAAAAATTAAACAAAAAGTTCTAGACAATACTTATTTTTCTATATCGCGAGGGATTTATTCGAACGAATATAATGCAATCAATGAACAATATATAAAAAAAAGATTCCCCGAAGCAATATTAACCGGCCAGTTTGCATTCTATTTCCATAATCTAACCGACTACATCCCAAAAACTTTTGAAATCGCTACTCTTCGTAATGCAACTAGGGTTAAATGCAAAGATATCAGTCAATCGTTTCAGGAAAAGAAAATTTTTAGCATAGGCAAAACAAATATAAATGGCGTGACAATATATGATTTGGAACGAATGATTATTGAGTTGTTTAGATTTAAAAGTAAATATCCGACTGACTATTTTATGGAAATCGTTCATAATTTAAGAAATCAAAGCGATAAGATTGATTTATTTAAAATTAAAGAATATCTGAAAGCGTTTAAACGTGGCTACAAATTTTATAAACAAATCTACGAGGTTATTTTTTAATGTTGATTAAAAAGACACTGCAATATTATTTAGGAAAAGGAATGAACATCGTAGAAGCTCGCGCTCATGCAGCCAGTGACTTATTCCTCTACTATACATCACAATCTAAGTTTAAGAGCAGTGTTACTCTTAAAGGTGGAGTATTAATATATAACCTAACAGGTAACGCTAGACGGATGACTCGTGATTTAGATATCGATTTTATCCATTATCCGATGAACGAGAAGTCAATTGATAATTTTCTAGATGAAATTTCTAGGAATAAGGAAAGTGTTGTTTTTAGGCGGATAAGTGAATTAGAAAAATTAAGTCATGATGACTATCACGGAATTTGGTTTAAGGTTAGAGTAACAAAAGGTAGCGAAAAATTAGAGTTGGATGTGGATGTCGGAATTCATACTTATAGTGTAATGGAACAAAAAGAAATTATTTTAGGATCTTCAATTGATGGGAAAGGCAAAATCGTTTTGACTAACTCTCCTGAACAAATTGTCATTGAAAAAATGTTGGCGACGTATCGTTTAGGTTTAGGAAGTGGAAGATATCGTGATATAGATGATATTTATTATTTCATTCGTAGCAAAAAGATAAATCCTAAAATTTTTAAAAATTATCTAGAAGTTGTACTGAAGGTTAAAAACATTACTCAGGATGAATTAATTGACCGATTAGAAGATGTTTATAAAGATAGAGATTTTATAAAGAATTATGGCGATTCTATCAAGAAGTGGTCAAATGTTGATATTAAAGTAATGAGTGATGCCATTATTAGTTTTCTTGATTCTATTTGACAAGTTTACTTAAGGTGCTATGATATTACCCGCTGCTCAATTTGAGCATCTAAAAATTAGTGTTTGATACACTTGGAATTGTGTACATAGGAGGAAATATGCCAACAATTAACCAATTAGTGAGACAAAGTAGAAAGAGTTCTACTTATAAAAGTAAAGCACCAGCTTTAAATAAGCGCTGGAATTCGTTAAAGAAAATTACAACGGATCAAAACAGTGCCCAAAAAAGAGGTGTGTGTACCCGTGTCGGTACCATGACACCAAAGAAACCTAACTCAGCATTACGTAAGTACGCTCGTGTGCGTTTAAGTAATGGTTATGAAGTTACCGCTTATATCGGTGGTGAAGGTCATAACTTACAAGAACACTCAACCGTCATGATTCGTGGTGGTCGTGTTAAGGATTTACCTGGTGTTAGATACCATATTATTCGTGGTACGCTTGACTGCGCTGGTATTGAAGCCCGCCGTCAGGGTCGTAGCCAATATGGTACTAAGAAACCAAAGAAAGCAAACTAAGGAGGAATAATATATGCCACGTAAAGGAAGTGTCGCAAAGCGCGACGTATTACCTGATCCAGTTTATAATTCAAAACTCGTGACTCGGTTAATCAACCGCATCATGATTGATGGTAAACGTGGAACAGCTCAAACTATTTTATATAATGCTTTTAAGATTGTAGAAAAGAAAAGCGAAAAACCCGCAATGGATGTTTTTGGTACAGCCTTAAACAACATCATGCCAGAAGTTGAATTAAAAGTGAGACGTATTGGTGCGGCTAACTATCAAGTACCAATTGAAGTTACTCCCGAAAGAAAGATTGCATTAGGTCTTCGTTGGTTAGTGCAATATGCTCGTTTAAGAAACGAGAAGACCATG
>JAKSUY010000039.1 GCA_024408495.1 Bacilli bacterium | reverse complement strand
TTGTAGTAGGGACACACGCTCTTTTTTCAAAAGGTGTTGAATATTCTTCTTTAGGTCTAGCCATCATTGATGAACAACATCGTTTTGGTGTTAACCAAAGATTACTCCTAGCGAGTAAAGGTAGCCACGCTGATTTACTTTTAATGAGTGCAACTCCAATCCCTCGCACTCTTGCGTTAACGATTTATGGTGATTTAGATGTTTCAACTCTAAAAGAGTTTCCGTTTGATAACAAGCAAGTAAAAACCGCGATTTTAGATAGCCATGATGAAAGAATTGACGCTCTCATAAATGAGTCGCTTAAAAATCATCAACAAGTTTATATCATTGCTCCTTTAATCTTAGACGATGAATTAAATGATAAAGTCACGGTTGAAACTTTATTCGCTAGATACTTACTAAAGTATCCAGGTAAAGTAGTCTTACTTCATGGTAAGCTCAGCCAAGAAGAAAAAATGTATGCTTTAGAAAACTTTAAAAAGAATAAATATCCGATTATTGTTTCAACTACAGTCATTGAAGTCGGTTTAGATGTTAAAAGCGCTAATCTTATGATTATTTATGATGCGACTAGCTTTGGTCTAGCCTCGCTTCACCAATTACGTGGACGTATTGGTCGTGATGGAAATCCTGCGAATTGTTTACTTATCTATGATGGGCACGATCAAGAAGAAAAGGATAAATTAAAAGTTTTAGTGGATTCTAATGATGGATTCTATATCGCAAACGAAGACTTAAAAAGAAGAGGACCCGGTGAACTTGGCGGATATCGTCAATCCGGATTACCAAGTTTTAACTTTGTTAATATTGTTAGTGATTTTAAGATATTTACTTTCGCTAGAGATGATGCGAAATTTATTTTACAAAACCGACTTGAACCTTCTTTTAGAAAAATTATCGATTTAGCAAAAAAAGAAATTAATGATAGTCGATTTACGAACGTGTAACCTATAACACAATATTAAAAAAAGGTTACAACACTATTGCAAAAAAGGTTACAAGTGTATAAAATACAAACATGGGCAAAATATCGGATATTCTTCAACAACTCAATACTCTCCCTAGCGGATATATTTCTAAAAAGAAAATTCATGGGGATATTTACTATTACTTTCAATATAGCGAAAACGGAAAGCAATATAGTAAATATATTCCTCGTAAAGATTTATTATCTTATCAATCTAAAATCTCTTTACGAAATAAATTAAAAGAAGAATTGAAAGCAATTCTTAATAGCGGAAAGGCTCAGCCTTTATTAACTAAAAACGCTAGAAACCTAAATGGGAACGTTATGATGCAAAATATAGTAGTTGCGTCTTTTGATAATGGAATATTAACTTATTTAGATGAAAAACGTGCACCTTTATCAATCATTCGTAATAAAGATATTAAATCTTTCCTTTCCTCGAGAACGATTGATGACACAAGACGTAATTCGAGGATTCTAAAGAAATTACTCATGATTAACGTTACGGATGATAATTTATTATCACTTTATGCACACGGAGCCGTGATTACCGATAATTATTGGTTCAAAACAAAAGGTTCGCGTCTAAATTATGAAGACATTATTTTTGAACAAGACATTTATCACGAAGTAGCGTTAGATGGAATTCTTGAAATAATTACATCTAAACCCCGTGTCACTCCTCAAATCACGCTTGGTGGTAGTTATGAGAAATGTTGGAGAAAAATTAAAAATGAATGGTGGATATATAAAAAAGGAAACACGAACGAATTATTTTCCGAGATGTTTTCATCTCGTTTGGCATTTTATTTAAATATTCCAACCGTACAATATGAATTAATCGATAACAATATTCGTTGCAAGAATTTTGCTACTAAATATAATTTTGAGCCGCTTTCTGCATTAATTGGCGAAAATTATAATTACGAAACGGTGTTTAATGCTTTAATAAAAATTAAAAGAAGTATAGCTAAGCAATATTTGTTGCTCAGTTGGTTTGATGCTTTGGTGTTTAATTTTGATAGACACAATGATAATTGTGGTTTACTAAGAGATAAAAAAACTGGAGAGATTGTTTCGTTAGCTCCTAACTTTGATAATAATTTATCTCTTATTGCCTATAATCAAAATTTAAAAACAGAAAATAAAGACGATGCTTTTCTTAAAAATTACATTAAGTTTATAAAAAATAATAAAACCGCTAAAGAATTGTTTAGTGAAATTACTTTACCGAAATTGAGTAAAGAGATTATTGATAAATGCTTAGTTGATCTAGTTTGTCCGATTGATGTTAATTTATTAACTAATTACTTACTTAACCGGTATTATCATTTAACAAGTTTCTTAAAGTAACCTATAACTCCTATCGCAAAAAAGGTTACAAATTAAATATATTTAAAAGGCTACAAAGTGTGATAATATGAATAAGATGAAAATTGTTGTAGACATGTTAGGTGGCGATTTAGGTATCGCTGCAACATATAGTGGACTAGAAGCATTTATTGCTTCTCATCCAGACGTAGAAATATATGCAGTTGGAACTGCAAATGTTTTAAATTCTTTAAAAAACGTTAAAGTCATTGATGCAAATCAAAACGTAAAGATGGATGCACATGCAATGGAATTACTCCATGATAAAGAATCAAGCATGGCGAAAGCGTTTGAAACGCTTAATAAAGAAAATGCGGATGCGATTGTTTCTTGTGGTGGTACTGGTGCGTTATTAACTTTCGCTAGTATTAAAGTTAAAAAACTTGATAATGTTCTTCGTCCCGCATTAGTCTCACCAATTCCTACTTTAAAAGAAGGAAAGAAAACCTTATTACTTGATTTAGGTGCTAATAACGAAAACAAAGTTGAAGAATTAGTATCATTCGCCAAAATGGCGAAAGTATATTATGAAGCAGTATATGGAAAAGATCCATCAATCGCGTTACTTAGTAACGGAACGGAAGAAGGTAAAGGTTCCCCGTTAATTCAAGAAACCCACAAAGTTTTAAAAGAAGCAAAGCTTGAAGGATTTGTTGGTAACATTGAATCGAGTGAATTATTAAAAGGTAATATTGATATTGTAGTTACTGATGGCTTTACTGGTAACATTGCCCTAAAAGCCATTGAAGGTACCGGTAACGTAGTTAAGTTTTTATTAAAAGATATGTTTAAGAAATCGCTTAAAAATAAATTAGCCTATCTTTTAGTGAAAAAAGACTTAAAGAAAAAGTTAACTATGTTATCTAGTAAACCATTAGGCGGTGCGATGTTTATTGGTTTAAAGAAAGTGGTGGTCAAAGCTCATGGAAATAGTGATGCGATTGCTTTTAAAAATGCTCTAGAAACCGCTTATCGCTCTGTTAAAGGCGATTTAGTGGGTAAGATTAGTGAAGGAGCGAGCCATGAGTAATAAACGCCTCAAACCGCTTCTTTCTTCATTAAAAGTAAAAGCTCGTAATTATAGTTTATATGAAGCAGCCTTTACGCACCCGAGCGTTAATTTAGGCGAGCATAAAGTAACGGATTATCAACGCCTTGAATTTGTGGGTGATAGTGTACTTGGTGCAATTATTGCTTCGCTTTCTTATGAACTACAACCAAAGCTACATGAAGGACCATTAACTAGATTAAGAAGTTCATTAGTTGACACCGAAGGTTTATCTCGTTTAGCGCTTTCTTATCATTTTGATAAATATATTAAAGTTGGTAATTCTTTTAGTGGTGATATTTCTAAATCATATAAAGTATTAGAAGATGTATTCGAAGCTTTTATTGGAGCCATGTATCTTGATCGTGGTTTTGAATATACTTTCAAAGTCGTTGAGAAAATATTTAAAAATAAAATCGTTCACTTCAATTATGAAGATAGCGTAGACTATAAAACTAAGCTTCAAGAATTATTACAAGCTGATCATCACAGCGATGTTGATTATCGAGTCTTAAGTAAGCGTGGGCCTGCGAATGCTCCGTCATTCCAAGTCGGCTTATTTTACGATGGTGTGTGTTTAGGTAAAGGGATTGGTGGCAGCAAAAAGAAAGCCGAACAAGAAGCCGCACGTAGCGCTCTTAAAAAATTAGCGAGAAAATAAAATGGGATTATTTAGTTTTCTAAAAGAAAAGTTTTCGCATAAAGATAAATCATCTGATTCAATTTTAACTTACGACAAAGGACTAAAAAAAGCGAAGAAAGCTTTTACCGATAAGATTAACGATATTTCAAAAGATGATTCGATTCCTTCTAATTACTTTGATAAGTTAGAAGAGATTTTAATTGAGGCGGATGTTGGAATATCTTTAACTACTGAGATTATTAATAATCTAGCAAACACAATTCGCGAAAATAAAATTAAAACTCTTCATGAAGCGAACGAAGCACTAGTGAGTGAAATGTTTAAAGATTATATGAAAGATGAGAATATCAAAAACGATATTACTTTTAATCAAGTGCCTACTGTCTTACTTGTAGTTGGCGTAAATGGTGTAGGTAAAACTACTAGCATTGCTAAACTCGCAAATCGATATTTAAAAATGAATAAAACTGTGATGCTTGCTGCCGCGGATACTTTTAGAGCGGGTGCGATTGAACAATTAAAAGAATGGGGCAATCGTTTAAAGATTGAAGTTGTTACTGGAGCAGTTAATTCTGATCCGGCTAGTGTAGCCTATACCGCTGCTAAGAAAGCTAAAGAACAAAAGACCGATTTATTAATCGTTGATACGGCTGGACGTTTACAAACTAAAACTAATTTAATGAACGAGCTAAGCAAGATTTCAAGAGTAATTTCTAAAGAAATTCCAAATGCTCCTCACGAAACCTTTTTAATCTTAGATGCTACAACTGGACAGAATGGAGTTATTCAAGCAAAAGCCTTTAATGAAGCGACTAAAATTACCGGTGCGGTTATTACTAAAATGGATGGCACTAGTAAAGGTGGCATTCTACTTGCGATTCGCCATGACTTAAATATTCCAGTTCGTTTTATGGGATTAGGTGAAACACTCGATGATTTAAAAGAGTTCGATATTAATCTTTATCTACATGGACTTTGTGTTGAGGAATAAGTATGAATGCGAAAGAAAAGGCAGCACGGATGAATTTACTCTTAGATACCTATGGTAATTTATTAACTCCTACTCAACAAAAAATCATGGCGGATAAGTATCGGTGCGATTTATCTCTTCAAGAAATTAGCGAACATTTTTATATTTCTCGCGCTGCAGCGTTAGATGCAATTAAAGTGGCGAGTAAGAAATTAGAAGAATATGAAAAGAAATTACATTTCGTAGAAAAAGAAAATAAGATTATTAACGTTGTTAAAGATAAAAATTTAAAAAAGAAAATTAAATCTATTTTTTAATTTGGTCGTTAAAAGTTTGATAAGTTTTTTCGTTCAAATTTTTAATTAGTTCTTTATCAAGCTTTAACACTTTGCGGTCAAAAGTATAAAGCCCATTATATTCGGTCTCGCAATCAGCGAGTTGCGTATACACAATCGCATTAATTCCCTGCTTTGTAATTTGATATTTCATTGCATTAAGATATAAATCGCTTACTTTCTTTTTATATTTTTCGTTTGTGTTACAAATCTTATGCGCAAAATAACCATCAAAATAAGAATGTTCATTTACTTTAAAACCAATACCACCAACTTCAGTAAAGATAACCGCGCGATGAAGTTTATCAGGTCTTTTCATTTTAGGAAATGAATAGGTATGAACGCTATAGAAATCGCTCTTAGCATCCATCCATCCACTTGCGGTGTCAAATAAATGAAGCGAATCGTGCCTTTTACAATATTCGTAATAATAATTAGGATTAAACTCTCCCCATGCTTCGTTAAAAATTGTGTAAATTAAAACACTAGGATAATTGTTAAAATGATCTAAATAATAATCTACTTCCTTTTTAAAGGAATCTTGACTTTCTTTGCTCACTCTTCCAGCTCCTTCGAGCGTTAAATGGTGATAATCCCATTTACGATGTAGACGAGGTAAATAAATCATTTTTTTATCATAGCGATTGCCGCCATTTACAAAATCTTGACTTAATAGCATTCCTAATTTATCGCAATAATAATAGAAAACCTCTTCTTCAACTTTAGCGTGCACTCTTAATAAATTAAATCCTAATTCTTTCATCGCTTTAATATCAAAAAGATAATCTTCATAGCTTTTAGGTGTTAAATCACCTAAGAAGTAATAACCTTGGTTTAAAACTCCGCTTAATAAGATTGGTTGATTGTTTAATAAAATTCGTTTAATGCAGTTTATTTCTTGAATGCTAATTTTGCGGACTCCAAAATAAGATTTAACTTTATCGTTCGCGAGGATTACCTCAACATCATATAGATATGGATCAACATTACTCCAAGGATGAAAATCTTTTAATTTAATTTTATTAATTTTGTTTAATTTAATTTCGTGTTGTTCATTATTAATTTTAATTTTTGCGGTTTGATTAGAGTTAGCCTTAACAAACACGCCAACACTCTTCTTATCGTAATCGGGATAGAACTTAATATCTTCGATATAGGTTTTATTTACTGCTTCTAACCAAACGGTTTTAATGATACCGCTGCTTGAACTATATAAATAGGCATTAGGCTCTAAGGTTTGCTTACCACGTGCTAAATAACTTAAATCACTTTTATCGTTGACGATAACGGTAATAGTAATTTCTTTTTGATAGGGGAAACTAACTACAAAATTCATAATCCCTTCGTGCGATTTAACAAGTCTTCTATCTAAATACACATCTGCGATTTGATCAATCCCATTAAAATGAAGAAGGATGGTTTTCTCTTTCATAGTTGATGGTAAAGTAATTTTCTTTTGATAAATCAAATAATCATCTGGTTCTACTAAAACATTGATGTGACTTAAAATTGATTCAACTGCATAAGGAACAATAATCTTTTTATCAAATGAAGAAGGTATTTTATTTACTTTACTAATGGTAAAGTCCCATTCGCCGTTTAGATTTATCCAATTATCTCTTACTAGGGTTGGGCGCGGATATTCATTTAGTGGAATTTTATCTTCGTTTAAAAGAACATCTTTTACCTTATAGAGATTGCCTTTATTTTGCATAAGCATATTTTAGCATGATTATTATATTTTAATGCTATAATTTTTCTATGGCATTTGAAGCTTTAACGGATAAGTTTTCTAGTATCATTAAGCGCCTTAAAGGCGAAACGTATTTAACTGAGAAAAATATGGACGAAATGCTTAAAAGCATTCGCCTAGCGCTTTTAGATGCTGATGTTAACTATAAAGTCGTTAAAGAATTCGTCAATAACGTTAAAGAAAAAGCCGTTGGTCAAGAAGTCTATAAGAAAGTTAATCCTAGTCAAATGATTACTAAAATAGTTCATGATGAACTAGTTACTCTTCTTGGTAGTACGGATAGTGAAATTAAATATCCTACTACTCGTCCGATTGTAATTATGTTAGTTGGCTTACAAGGTACTGGTAAAACTACTACGGCGGGTAAGATTGCTAAATATTTACAAGAAAAATTACATAAGAAAACGATTTTAGCGGCATGTGATATTTATCGTCCAGCCGCTATTGATCAATTAGAGCAAATTGCTAAACAAGTTAATGCAACTTTCTTTTCGTTAGGAAAAGAGAATCCAGTAACGATTGCTAAGAAAGCCAAAGAACTAGCGTTTAATGAATACTATGATGCATTAATTCTTGATACGGCTGGTCGCCTTCAAATTGATGAAACATTAATGGACGAACTTAAAAACATCAAAGCTGAAGTAAATCCAGATGAAATTCTTTTATTAGTAGATGCTGCAAGTGGTCAAGACGCGATTAACGTTGCTTTAGCATTTAATGAAAAACTTGGTTTGACCGGATGTGTGATGAGCAAACTTGATGGCGATGCTCGTGGTGGAGCTTCTTTATCAATTAGACATTTAACGAATGTTCCAATTAAATTTGTTGGTGTTGGTGAAAAGCTTAATGACTTAGATGCTTTCCATCCTGATAGAATGGCAGATCGTATCTTAGGCATGGGCGATGTGGTAACCCTTGTTGAAAAAGTTAAAGATGAAATTGATGAAAAAGCTATGGCGCAAGAAGCCGAGAAAATGATGTCAGGCTCTTTCACGCTTGATGATATGCTTCATCAAATGAAACAAGTAAAACGCCTTGGTAGCATTTCTAGCATCTTAAAGATGATTCCAGGAATGCCTAAGATTACGGATGAACAAAAAGAGAAAGCCGAACAAGAGATGAAAAATTTTGAAGTCATCATTAATTCCATGACTAAAGAAGAAAGAATGCACCCAGAGATTTTAAAAAATTCTCGTAAAATTAGAATCGCTAAAGGTTCAGGTAAAACTAGTTACGATATAAATCGTGTTTTAAAGAAATACGAACAAATGAAAGAAGTCACTAAACGCATGAAAGATTATAAAAAGAATGGTGGTCGTGGTTTACCACCAGGGATGAATTTTCCCGGAGCGTTTTAATTTAAGGTATAATAATAATTCGCTAGGGGTATCGTACAAAGGTAGTACTTCGGTCTCCAAAACCGCCAATGTGGGTTCGATTCCTACTACCCCTGCCATTTCTGTAATACGATTTTGATACAATCGAAAAGTCCAGTATTCATGGGCTTTTTTTGTTCCTTAAATATTTAAAATGGTAAAAAATAAATAAAAACGTCACTTTTTTAATTTTAACTGTGAAACGGATATTAGCATTGTGAAACGAATTTTAATTTTATTAATTACATAGTAATATATAAGTATGAATAAGTTATTAATAAGTATTATAACCCTAGTATTAATTCCTTCGTTTTTAATAGGATGTAATAATAATAATCAAGAGCCACCTGAAGATAAAAATGTATCGATTAATGTTACAAATGGTTCTGGAACTGGGACATATAAAGTTGGTGATACTGCTACATTAACAGCAACAATACCTGAAGGACAATTATTTTATAATTGGACTAAAGATAATAATGAAGTCTCTAAAGATAATCCATACACATTCACTATAAATGAAAATAGTGGTGGCACTTATGTCGCAAATTTTAACGATATAACATTTACGGTCACCGTTATTGATGGATCAGGAAGTGGAACTTATCCTATTGGAAAAAGTGTAACAATAACTGCCGATGAAAAAGAAGGATATACATTTTCTAAATGGACTAGCTCTAACCAAGAAGAGATAACTGATAATCCATATACTTTTAATGTAAGTAGAGATGTAACCTATACTGCTAATTATGTTGAAATTCCTAAAACATTAGCGAAGATGGTAGCAATATCTGATGCGCATGTTAAAGATGATGATCAAACTTCACAACAACACTTAGAGAATGCCCTTCAATATACTTTAGATAACGATATTGATGTTCTAATAATAAATGGTGATTTGGTAAATAATAATCAAGATAAATATTACAAAGCCGCTGATGATTGTTTTACTCGTATATACGGTAAAATAGCCCCTAAAAATCGACCTGAAATATTGTTTAATATGGGTAATCATGAATTTTATCATGGCGATACTTCAAGACATCAATCGACAATTTATGATGAAGAAGTCGGTGCATTTAGAACACTAGCTAATAAATGGTCGAGTGTAGCGATAACCGATAATATTTATTCTCGTCATATTAAAGGTGTGAATTATATTATGGCGTGTCCTGGACCTGAAGCAACAGATGGGGAAGAGGAAGGACATCCAATTTATTTAGCAGCGTTAGGCGGATATTCGGATCAAGATTTTACTGATTTAAAAACGCATTTAGATAATGCGGCTTTAAATGGGGATCCAATAGTGTTATGCACTCATCATCCATGGGGATATACATATGGTGGCCCAAGTTATGGAATGCCAAGTGACTCAGTTGTAAATAAAATGCATGCTTTATTAAAAAATTATCCTCAAATAATTAATTTAACTTCTCACACTCACTATTCCTCATTACACGAAAGAGCGTTTGATCAAACTAATTACAGTTCATTAAATATAGGAATGCTTTATAAAGGAAAATACTCTTCGACTTTTGAAAGAGATGAAAACGGAGAATTAATTACATATTTAAATGTTGATAATAGAGATTTGATTAACGACCCCCAATCTCTAGAAGAATGGGGTAAGACTAATTATGGTGTTGGTATTGATTTTAATGAAGACAAGATGGTCGCTAAAAGAATTAATTATGAAAAAGAAGAAGATTATAAGCACGGCACATGGAATATTCCTTATGGCATTAGTAAAGATAATATGCATGAGAAATTTTATTATGAAAGCGGAGAAAGAAGTGGCGAAGATTTAATCTTCCCCGAAGGCGCTAAATTAACATTAAACGCGGATGTGTATGCATCTTCTACAAATATTAAATTATCATTTCCAGATGTTAGTAAACCTTGGGCCGTCGAAGGCTACAAAATTGAAATTAAAGGTAAAGATGGCACTACTTTAAAAACCACTTGGTGGCAATCAATGTTCTGGGTTGGCAAAGATGAAGAATATACATATACATTTAATGTTGATGGTGTTATCAATGATGAAGAATATACTGTTAGTGTTTATCCAATGGATATGTTCGGGCATTATTGTACTCCATTAGTAGGTACGGTTGAAGGTGGAGGTCACACTGATATTGACGAAGCTGAATTAGCCGCGGGAGATTTATTCTATACTTCTAGTGATTTCTCATTATCGAATGAAAATCTATCTCTTGATAGAAAATGTCTTGATACATATAATGGACAACCAGGATATTCTCTTAAAATCACCGCAAATCAAAATACATCTGGATGGCCAAATCTTAAATTTAAATTAAATGAATCGCTTGATTTATCGAATTCCGGTTTATCTTTTTACGCAAAGTTTGAGGTTGGTCATAAATGGTTAGGATTAGTTTTATACGATAGTGATAATAATGAATTAACTAATCAAAAAGATCATGATTTTAGCAGCGGTTCATTTTCTCAAGTTGTTTTTTCTAATAATGATTTAAAAGAGAAACTTAAAGAAAGTAAAAGTTTATCCGATGTGCGATATATTAAAATTGTAATGAATTTTGAAAACGAAAAAGGGCAAATACAAAAAGTATATTTAGATCAATTAACTACCGTAAGCGGTGAATATGAAACTTACACAGAAAGCACAACCTTGTTATTGCCCGAAGCTATTGAGAATTGGCATTCTTCCACCAAACATTTACAGTTTCATACAAATACAACAACTAAATTTACTTTCACCTTAGTGAAAGATGGTGGCGATAGAGTAACTGGGAAAATTTCAATTACTATTGGTGATAATAATCCTCCAAGTGTTACTAATGTAGAAGAGGGTGGCTGGACTATTACAAAAAACGGATCTGATTATTTAGTGGATATTCAATTATGTAAGATGTCGGTTAATAGCACGTTTGGAAACGATACTGCTATTAAAATTAATTTTAGAGATGATTTTCCTGTTAATATCGCCAATATTTCTATTGTAGATTCTTAACTCTATATTTTTCTAAATGTTTTTTTGAGAAAAAATGATAATCTTTTTAAAAATATCCAGATTTCGTTTTGAATAGTATTCTATCCAAAAATGGCAAAGTAAAACATTAATCAGATGTATAGAGTCATTTTATACAAAAAGTGACTCACTGCTCTTCTGATTTTGAGGGCTGTGATACAACTTTAGTTCATAGACCACACAAGTCTGAAATTTCCCCTGTAATTTGCCCTCATGGGCTACGATTAGGAGGATTTTTATTTTAATAACAAATATTTTGCAAGAGGAAAAACATTAATTTTATAACCATCAATATCAATAACTTTTTCTTCTTCGTATGTAACAATGATTAAATTTGTCTTCTTTTTATTATTTCTTGCAAATTCTATTAAGTTTTTGGTTTCTCTATCATAAACTTCTTTTTCACTTAAGGAGTAAGCGACCTGAATTACTGTGTTTGAATCGGAAAGGTAAAAATCAATATCTATTTTATTTCCCTTTAAATAATAAAGGTTGTTCTTGTGATGTCTATATAGTTTTAATGCGACAAGATTTTCAATAAGAGAGCTTTTTTTATTATCAATAAACAAATTTAAAATGCCGTTATCCATAAAGTAGTATTTTGGATTACTGTTTTTATCTAAGAAAGAAGCATAATAATTTTCTAATGTGAAAAACAAAAATGCATCTTTGCAATAGCCGCAATAATCTATGATGATATCTTTTGAAATTTTATAACCAATACCTGTAATAATATTTTGTATTTTTGTAAATGAAAGATCTTGTTTAATAGATTCGGCTATTTTCTTAATCATTAATTTAATTCCGTTTTCATTTCTAATATCATTGTGAACGATGATATGAGCCGTCTCGAGACCTGTGTCAGGGGAAAGGACATCACCGTCACCATTTTCGGCGAAAACGGAGAATCCAGGTGCGTTTACAGCACGAAACAATAACTCAGATATTTTCCTCAAACCAAGCCGCAACCTTGGACATTGCAAGCCTGACATTAGGGTCATAGCAATGAGGGTAGCCTTCAAGAATCTCTATAGTGCAGTTCTTGAGATATTTC
>JAKSUY010000038.1 GCA_024408495.1 Bacilli bacterium | reverse complement strand
TTTGGTGGACCAGACGGGGATCGAACCCGCTACCTCCTCCATGCCATGGAGGCGCTCTTCCAGGTGAGCTACTGGCCCAATATTGGTGCCTATTTATTATCGTTATTTAATAAAGAGGTGTCAAATCTTTTTGGCGCGCCTAGGGCGATTCGAACGTCCGACCCCTTTCTTAGGAGGAAAGTGCTCTATCCAGACTGAGCTATAGGCGCAGTAAGATAATTATATAAAATTTTTATGCTGGGTATTTAGAATAATCAAAAGGTGTAGTGCGATCAGGAATGTCGGGAACATTATCGTAATAAAATGAAGTTGTAAGATTACCAACCGTGTCAACATAACCTAAAATTTCAACTGGAACAGCATATGATTCTTTCACCGTGCTTGAGATAAAGTGAAGACTCTCATCGGTTATAAAATTTAATTGTACACTTTTAAATTTTGGAGTCTTGCCAGATAAATAATTCATTCGTAGTTTATACCGAGCGGTACCCAAATTTGGATCAAGATTAATATTAATGTTATAACCGTTTTCAATTTTAGTTACGGTTGAGTCGCTTAAAATCGTATCTTCATCAATGCTATATAGAAATGGATTATCAGGAGTTTTACCAGCATCTGCCTCATAAGCATCTTTTGTATCATATTGCCGATCAACTTCATTAGACCATTTATCATCTTTCATTGTTTTTGATGAAACCGCAGTCCCAGTATTAGACTCAACTTTCCCGTCATCATCTGAAGTTTGAATATAAAAATCACGACGTGCAACTTGTGGAGCTAATCCACTACTACTAAAGGAAATGGATTCTTCTAATGCATTGCCGTTCTTATAAGTAAAGGAATTAGAAACATCTACTCTTACCTCAATAACGACATATGTAATGGTATTCCCATAACCAACGGTTAATAGTGGCCTTCGCGGATATGTTGCGGTTGTTTCTTCATATTTTGTATCATCATATAGGGTATTAGCCATACCAATCGTAACTAATTCCGCTACCGTATATTTACTAGTAGCATCCGCATCTGGGTTAGCTTCTTTCCAGTCGCGAAATTCTTTCATTACTTTGAACAAACCTTTTGGATCTGGTAATGGCTGTGGAGGGACATCAGGAGTACCTGATTGAAGACTCTTTCCAATCGCCATCGATGTAAATGAAGCAATGGCTACACCCGCAAAAATTGCTAGTGCAATCCGCGCTGGGCGACGATGCATAACTCGACTCATTGAATATGCTGATTTATCGGAACCGGGTTTAATGTATTTTGGAAGTTCGTAATAATAAGTTTCACCTTTATCGTCGGTAATCTTCCAATATTGACGATTAGGGTTTAGTTTATCTTTTTCGCTTAAAGAAAAACGCTTTAATTTACCTTTCGCTAGTAGATGCGAAAAATATCTTTGGTATTCCCCTAAAGTATGATTATCTTGAATATTTGATGTCACGTTTTCCTTGTTCGCCATCTTATATATTTTACTACTACCAAAATTAAAAAATAAGGAATTGACAAATTCTTTTTGTTAAAATTTATTTATGAAAAAGAGAATCAATCGCGCCGAACTAGCCGAACAATATTTTTTAAAAGGATATTCATGCTCACAAGCCGTTATTTTAGCCTACCAAGATTTAATAAACCTCGATAAAGAAACAAGTTTAAAAATTGCTTCTCCGTTTGGAGGCGGGATTGCTCGTTTACGTGAAGTGTGCGGAGCTTTCTCTGGAGCCTTAATTGTGCTTGGCTGCCTTAAAGGCAATCCTACCACTGATATCAAAAAGAAAACCAAACTATATAAAGACATTCAAAATATGGCCGAAGAATTTACTAAAGCTAACGGATTTTTACATTGCCGTGATTTATTAAATTTACATGGTAAAAGTAGTGCTTGTCCTAGTAAAAGAAGCAAACAATATTATAGCCATCGCCCATGCCAAAAAATTGTTGGCAATGCTGCGCGAATTTTAGAAAAATACATCCGCTAATTACTTTTTATTCTTAGCGTTGTCTTTAACTTCAATGCGTTTTCTAATACGATAGAAAATAGCACGTGCTGCTTTTTCAGTGATTTTCATTTTTTTCGCAATTTCTTTAAATGTATACCCTTCTTCCCTTAAGCGTATCATTTTCTTGATTCTTCGTTTATGAACTCCATCGTAATTAACAATAAGATCCTTTGACTTATCTTCAAGATTAATTATCGCTTTAGGAGAAGAACCTTTATCTGCAAAGGTCAACGAATCTGCAAAACGATAATTACTGCCTTCTTCTATACTCGCATCAAGCGATATATAGTCAGAAAGCGGATCCTTTTGAAAATCACGAATGTAGTTTGCGGTTAGATTAGAAATTGCCGCATTAAATAATTTGCGGAATGATCCACGTTTGGGATCAAAAGCTTCTAAACATTCCATAATGGTGTCATAAAGAATCGCATCTTTTTCATCTTGTAGAGCATTAACTAAATTGTACTTTACTAATAAATTAGAAATAACCGAATAACCATAATTTTTATAACGATTATAAATAATGAAAAAGGCATTAATTTTTTTTCGCTGATGCAAAAGCACCAGACTTTCGTCAGAAAGACGATCTTGTTTATTCATAAAAACTCCTTATTAACGAGGAGAGTGTTTTAAATTAACAATATGCGATAAAATCACACTTAAGGCATTAGAAGCGTTTAGTGAATTAACATGGCCATACATCGGAATCTTCACTAAGAAATCGCTGTTACTTTTTACTAAATTAGAGATACCATTTGCTTCACTACCGATGATTAACACAATTGGCATATCGTAATCTAGTTTGGTATAAGTATCTTTCGCGTCTCCGTCTGTAGAAATTATCCAATAGCCCGCTTCTTTTAACTTTTTAATCGCAACATTTAAATTGCTTACTTCGGCAACTTTAACATAGTTAATCGCTCCAGTTGATACTTTATCAACGGTTGCGTTAAGAGGGACTTGATTAGTCTTTCTTTGTACTACCCCAACCACATTGAAAGCATCAGCAATCCTAAGTATCGCTCCTAAATTATGAGGATCTTCAATTCCATCTAACATAATGATGATAGGATTAGTGATCTTTTTCCCATCGTTAATCAAAGTAGTTAGATCATAATATTGATAATCCTTCACTTCAGCTACTACTCCTTGATGATGTGAATTATGCACAAGCTCATTTAATTTGGCCGTGCTCACCTTGAGCAAGGGGATTTTGTTTTCCTTCGCTAACGAAAGGATTCTTTGATCTTTAAAAGAGTCGGCAATCGTTATTTTATTAACTCGGCTAGAAGTTATTGCTGCGATGACGGAATTTCTCCCGTAGATTAATGATGCCATAAAATTATCCTTTTGTGTGACCAATCTTAAATTATTTTTTTATTTAGTAAAATTGTGCGGAGTTTATCACTAGTCTGATAATCTTTATTTTGTCTAGCGATTTCATAATTTTCTAATAGTTTTAAATCTTCATTAGTTAAAACAGGATAAGTAAGATTTAATCCTAATAGATATAACATATCTTTCACCATCATGAAATTATTAGAAAGTTTTTTAATATCCGCATTCTTATTTCTTAATTCATTGTTAATGATTTTTAATGTATCAAATAATATAGTTAAGGCATTTGAGACGTTTAAATCATCCGCTAAAGCATTAACAAAATTATCAATCTTAACTGGTTCTAGTTTGTCTAAATTAATTTTGTTTCTTTGAAGCAATACCGCTAGTTGAGCATATGGAGTTTGAATTTTATTTAATTCGCTTTTCGCCATTTGAAGGGTGTCATCATTAAATTTAACCGGTGCACGGTAATGCGAAGAAATTAATGCCAAACGCACTACGTTGCCTCCGTATTTTCTAATAGCATCTTTCGCTAATATCACATTACCTAATGATTTTGACATCTTGTCATCTTCAAAAGTAACAAAACCATTGTGTAACCAATAGTTCGCTAATTTTGCATCATGCATCGCCTTGGCTTGTGCTATCTCGTTTTCGTGGTGAGGGAATTTTAAATCGAAGCCTCCTCCGTGAATGTCAATCGTTGATTGTTTAAAAATATTATCAATCATTACTACGCATTCAGTATGCCAACCAGGGCGGCCTTCTGACCAGGGCGACTTCCACTTTAATCCAGTATCGGTTTTTTTCCAAAGCGCGAAGTCTAAAGGAGATTTCTTACCTTTCGTGTCTTCAATGCGCGCGCCAACTTTAAGTTGTTCTAAATTAATATTTGATAGTTCGCCGTAATTTTTAACACTATCAACTTTAAAATAAACATCGTTATCTAATACATAAGCATGATTATTTTTTACCAGTGTATCAATATAATTAATAATTGCTTCAATGTTTTCACTTACTCTAGGAGTATAAGTTGGCTTAAGAGCGTTTATACCTTTAATGTTCTCTTCGCATTCTTTAATATAACGATTAGCAATACTCATCTCATCCGTATTTTCTTCTTTAGCTTTTTTGATAATCTTGTCATCAATATCCGTGTAGTTAGAAACATAAGTTACTTTATAGCCTACATATTCAAATAAGCGGCGAAGTGTATCAAAGACTACCACTGGACGTAAGTTACCAATGTGCGGTGAATCATAAACGGTTGACCCACATACGTACATCGAAACCATCTTCGGCTTAATGCTTTTGAAGACTTCTTTTTTATTCGTAAGGGAGTTAAATAGTTTAATATCCATATAGTATTATTTTAGATAATTTAATAGCTCTTGTGGTTTATTTATAATAAACTTTGCTTTTTTTACATCAAATTCTTTATATCTTCCATAGCCAAAAGTTACTAGCAAACAATCGATTTTTGCGTTCTTTGCGGTTGCGATATCTACTTCGCTATCTCCGATATAAAGACACTCTTTTCTTTTTAAATGATTCCGTTTAATAATTTCATTAACCACGTAAGGATCAGGTTTTTTAGGAGTCTTGAGTTTTTGATAACTAGCATCTTTAAAGAAATCCTTCCCGTATAATTTATTGATGGTAGGCGGACCAACTTCAATTGGTTTATTTGTAGCGATATAAAGAATATAGCCTCTTTTCTTTAAAGTCGCCAAAGTTTCTTTGATTCCTGGAAATAATTTCGCTTGTTTTAAATGAACTTTCGCTTGAGTGGGTAAATAATATTTAACAATCTTTTCATAATCGCAATTTTCATCTTTAAAAGCAGTTTTTACTAAATATGGTGTGCCCCATCCGACTAGACGCGGGCCATCTTTAATCGTGTATTGATATGGTGCTTTAAAATGTTTCAATGTAAGGTTAATGCTTTTAATAATGCTTGGTAAGGTGTCAACGATGGTTCCATCTAAATCAAAAATTAAATGTTTATACATATAAAAATATTAGCACAACTTGAAATTTAAATTAACGGGTAAAACTATATACCTTTCCGTCTTCATCATTAATATGATTAGCGATGTAAGAAGAAAATTCTACCCAAGGGAATTGTGGATTGTTACGATCTAAAGCAGCATCAAGTTTAACTGTAATACCAACGACACTAATGACGGACAAGCCGGTTTCGATGTGTGCATTTGATAAATATCCCTCTTCATCACCTTGAATTGTAACATTTAAATCATTAAACACATCATCATTTGCAAGTTCATTTAAATTAAGGCTTAAATCCCATTTAGTTTCTTCTCTATTGAAGGCATATGACTTTAACACCTCTTCAAAACGAATCGGGGTCGTTCTTTCTTCTCCACCGCCAATATCTTCGATTATGCTATCGCTTAAACCGAGACCGACACCACAAATGTATTGAAGAATATCAATTCCAAAATCTTTACTATTAACCTTTGCGTATTTGCCCGAATCATATGTAATTTCTTCTTGCTCAGCATAGATATAGACATAGTCTGGATCACTACTTCCATCATAATAGAAATAACAATCACGATCAGAACAAAATGGCAGATCTGCATTTACTCCAACTAAAGTTGGAATATTCTTTAATGAACCTGCAACATAAACTTTTTCATTTTCATCAATATCGACATAAAGATCTAATGTTGCATCGCCACTAAGAGCGTTAAAACCGATAACTGAAACATTTAATTCAACATTCCCGGTTAAATGGAATATATCTAATTCAGCTGTCTTTAATAAATGCTCCGCTAAAACTTCGATATCAGAAAAATCAGTATAGTCATCATTAATATCCAATTTGGGATAATCCGGGTTATATTTTTGAGCATTAAGATTAAGAGACAAATCATAGCCGTATAATGTTCCATTAATCGATAACGAAGTTATTTCATAATTAGAATAGAATAATTCAATTTCTAAATAACCGCTTTCTTGATTAAATAATTTTCCATTTAAGCGTAAAGACAATGAAGAATCAGAAATAGTCATCGATTCAATCAAATCATCGATTAACATTTTTTCGTATTCACCATTTTTAATAGCATTAATCATAGTAAAGATGGGGCTACTAAGTAATACATCAAAATATTGTTTCCAACGTGGATTATCGCTATTAACAAAATCAACGATTAAATTAAATAGACCTTTTAATTTATTTAGATTAAATGTACCTTTTAATTTCTCGTTATAGACGAAATAAGATTTAGCATCCGTTTCATCAATGTCTTCACCTTGTTCAGGGATGTCATAGACATCAATTGCTACATTATGAGTAACCCCACGATCATCATCAATTACAATTCTTCCTCCACCAAACGCATTTTCTAAATCAAATTGAGTAGAGCCATTAAATTCGGCTTTAGGAGTATCTGAATCAATTGGAGTTAAAGAACCATTAATGCCAAAGGCAAATTGCGTTCTACTAGATTGCTTTAAAATGAAATCGACAATATTATTAACGGGCGCTAAATCTTGATAATTATCAATATCGCTTGGTAAATCAGGAGCGACATATTCATCTAAGGTAAAACAGAAATTAAAGATATAATCTTCTAACAATAAATTAGAAACAGATAAATCAACGATTTGTTCACGAGTTGAATCAAGAGTGACTGTAATTAATTCATCACCGCCAAACATTAGTGAATTAGGAAGAGCAATCACAATTTGATTACCAAGTAATTTGATATCCAAAACATCAAGTAGTTCAAGATACTTTCCATCTTTAATCAAATCGATAATCGGAAGTGAGAAACTAGCAAAATTATCCAAGAAAATATCAAGTGATTCTTGATCGATAAATTCCTTAATCAAATCAATGAGGTCTAAAAGATTTTGTTGGGCGTATTTAAACTTAAGGCGATTATCGTAGTTAAGATAAATGTTCTTATCGCTGATATAATAAGCAATTAAATCAACATCCATATTTTCTGCTTTAATGTTACTTGATAAAGCAATATCAAGATTTTGATAATCAACATCCACATGACCATCAAATGTTAATGCCGAATGATTAAGGTGCTCAGCATTAATCACAAAATTAGCAGCGAATTGTTTTTTATTTAATATGCCTGATATATCACGAAGAATTCCGAAATAGCCCGTAATATCTGTGTAGGTGTTTTCTCCTTTTGGAGAAACAACCGCTCGTCTATCATCACATACTTTTGTCTGCCCATCGAGAGTGATAGAAATATCTCCTAACGCTAATCCTTTGGTTTTAAGAGAAGTTAATTTATGATCGAGGTCACTAGTAAAAATAATTGGGGCATGATTATCAAAAAGATTAAATTCATACGTAAGTTGATTGCTATATTCAGTTACTTTCATTTGACCTAAACGATTGAGTAAATCGTTAACATCGATATTTACTAACTCCGGAGGTAAATCAATTGGAATGTTAAAAGAGGACACTAATTCAACTACTTCACTAATAGATGTAGTCGCCATTTTTAAATGTTGATTAAGAGCTTCTAAGTAGATAGTCGAATTAATATAAGTAATTTTTATATCTTCACTAAGTGAATCGTAATTAACATTTAAATTTACAAGCGCTTCAGTTTTAGTTAAATCGCTAATGTCTAAATTAAGTGATAAATCACCGTTTAAGGTAATGACCGTATCATTAACATTAATTTCAGCATCAATTTGTGCATCTAGATAATTAAGATTAGTTAAAGCTTCGATAAAGTAATCAAGATGAGTATAGACAATTTCTTCTTCCTCGTCTTCATCATTTTCCTCATCCTCTTTATTTTGCCGTTCACTTTGTTCGAAACGAATTTTTTCTTGAATACGCGTAATCGTAAGAGTAGTGCCTAATGTAGTACCAAAAACCCCAGTGAAGAAGATAGCGAATTTAGCAAACGCTGAAGTTAGCATATGGTCGCTCCTCCTTCCTCGTAGTTATAATTGAAATTTTCGTTTTCGCTAGGAATCTTATAATCGCCATCTACATAGTAGATAACATCTTGACCTCCAACAACAGTAGAACCAATACCAGAAGAGGTTCTAGCAAAATAATCTTCATGAGTATGCATTTCTTTAATCAAAAGATTTTCATCAAACTTAAAGGTGACTCTAACTTCGTTAAATGTTGGCAAATCTTTCAAATCGGAAATAGCCTTCATTTGCTTAACATAATTTAACACCGAACTTTTCTTTGTTAATTGTGTCTCAATAATATAATCTTTTCCATCGCGAGTAATGTTAGCGGATTTAACGGTTTTTTTCGATATTAAGAAGATTGATGGCTGCGCAGGAACACGACCGAAAACGTTAGTGAAGTCTTCTAAAGTATAACGTTCACCTTGATTTGGCCAACTAGCTTTTTCTTTGCTGATGTTATTACCGCGAAGAACCGTTACGCCTTCTTGGTCTTGATAAGATCTAACCGCAACTTGAACGATTCCTGAACAAGATATTTGTTCATCTAGATAATTATCACCAACTTTAATGTTAGCATCGCGAATAGTTTGTTCTTGTCCAGCAGCAGTTACTGAACCATGCGTAACCGCTAGGGCGTTAGTGTGACGAGAATATAGACCAAACCCAATATTAATCATCTCGTATGATTTAAGTTTAGTTGTGTAATCGTCTAAATGACCAAGCGCCTCATATTTAATAAGTAACTTATTAACATCCATAGTGTAATCATCTTGGTTTAAATCATCGTAATTAGTCGCAGTTTGGCCAATAAAAAACTTATCGATAACAATGCCAGCCGTAACTCCGATTCCAATAGCAAAAACACTGACAATGATGGTGGTTATCAATTTCTTTTTAAAGAAATAATTAAAAGCTCTTTTAGAGGTCTCTTTGACCTTATTTTTTGTTTCCATAGAAACTAAACAAATTATACCTTTTAATAAATAAAAAACAACTATATTTACGAAGGAAAACGAATTATTCAAAATTATGCAATGTATAGCATCAATATATTAAAAATCGTTGAAATGTAATAATCTTTATTTATAAAGTTAAGATTTCTTTCTCTTTATTCTGATAAAGCGCATCAATTGATTTGCTTGCTTCATCAAATACTTTACTAATTTCGTCTTGAATACGTTCTTTTAAATCATCGCTATAGGATTCATCTTCTTTTAAGAAATCCATATATTCACGGCGAACATTACGAAGTGCGACGCGAGCATCTTCGCTCATTTGCTTTGCTTGTTTAACAATGTTCTTTCTAGTTTCTTCAGTTAAAGGAGCGATGATAATTCTAATTTGATCACCATCAACCGTTGGATTCAAGTTAAGTCCGGCTCCGCTAATCGCAGCAACAATGGCCTTAACATCATTTTTATCATAAGGTTTCACTAAAATTTGTCTTGGTTCTGGTGAAGTAATCGCTGCGATTTGATTAATTGGCATCTTATCTCCATAATAATCCGCTTGAACTTTATCAAGCATGCTTGGATTAGCTCTACCGGTTCTAAGAGTGACTAAATTTTCTTTTAAGCTTTGAACTGTTTTATCAAATTTAGCCTTTGCTTGGTTTGTTAATTCATCCATAATTATTTACCATCCTTTGAAAGTACTGTACCAATATTCTTTCCATTTACAACATCTAAGAAATTTTTCTCTTTCATACCGAAAACGTGAATTTTAATTTTATCATTACTAGCAATTAAGGTTGTTAAAGCAGTTAAATCCATGACGCCTAATTTTTTATTTACACAATCCTGGAACGAAAGCTTCCTAATTAATTTCGCATTTTTATTTGTTCTTGGATCAGCGGTATAAACTCCATCCACACCATTCTTCGCCATAAAGATAGCTTCCGCTTCAATTTCAGTTGCACGAAGTGCAGCCGCGGTATCAGTGGTGAAATATGGATTACCTGTGCCACCCGCGAATATTACAATCTTTCCTGCATCTAAATGCGCGATTGCTCTTAAACGAAGATAAGGTTCAGCAACCGATTTAACTTCTACGCTACTCATCACACGGCACTTCAATCCAAATCTTTCAATTGCATTAGATAATGCAGTAGCATTAATCACGGTTGCAATCATTCCCATATAATCACCAGTAGCTGGATCAATATTCATTGACTTAGCGAGTTTACCACGCCAAATGTTACCTGCACCAATCACAATCCCAACTTGGACTTTAGCTTGATGAAGTTTCTTAACGACTTTAGCGATTGATTCAAGTTTATTCTTATCTAAAATAAGATGATTCTTATCATCGGCTAAAGCTTCGCCTGAGACTTTAATTAAGATTCGTTTATACTTCATATTTCACTCCTTATCTATTATATAAAATAAAAGCACCTTTCGGTGCATTTATTTATTGAGCTTCTTTCATAACCTCACTAGCGAAATCATCTTTTCTTTTTTCAATGCCTTCGCCAACTTGGTAACGAACAAATTTTATAACGGCGACATCTTTTTCTTTTAAGACATCACTTACTTTCTTACTGTCGTCTACGATATAGGCTTGTTCATGAAGGATTACTTCACTAAGTGATTTCTTCACTTTTCCTTCGATAATCTTATCGATAATCGCTTGAGGACGAGACATGATTTTTGGATCAGATTTCGCATTCTCTAAAGCAATCTTCTTTTCGTTTTCCAACACTTCCGCTGGGACACAATGCGGGCAAATGTATTGTGGTGCATTTGCAGCAATGTGCATTGCGATATTATCGGCTAATTCTTGTTCTGGTTTATTAACAATAATTAAAACTGAAATCTTACCGCCCATATGGATATATGATCCGAATGTTTCGTTCGCGTTCTTAGTAATGATTTCAAAACGGCGAAGGGATAATTTTTCACCCATCGCAACGGTAGCATCAGCAAACACGTTTTGAAGTAAGGCATTTGCTTCATCAAGATTTTTAGGTTTCTTATCTTTAATAAGCTTTTCGACATCGTTCACTAATTGTTTAAATTTATCACCTTTGGCGACAAAGTCGGTTTCGCAGTTTACTTCTAAAACAACAGCTTCATTACCATCATAGCTAACTTTAGTTAAACCTTCTGCGGCAATGCGGTTTGCTTTCTTGGCGCTTTTAGCAATGCCTTGTTCACGTAACCAGTCACTGGCTTTATTTAAATCGTTGCCATTAGTCTCAAGCGCCTTTTTACAATCGCTAAGACCAGCTCCAGTACGTTCACGTAGTTGTTTAATCAATTCAATAACGCTTGCCATTTACTTATCTTCCTTTACTGTTTCTTCTTTCTTAGTAGTAGCCTTTTTCTTAGCAACAGGTTTTTCTTCTTTTACTTCTGCCTTAGGTGCTTCGGCTTTCTTTTCCGATGGTTTATCTTCTACGGATGCTTTTACTTCATCATCATTCCGATGCTTGAAAGATTCTTTTAAGAGTCTTTCTTGTCTCATCTTTTCATAACGTTCTTGTCTTTCTTTACGAGCCGCACGGATGAGCGCTAATTTTTCGGCTGCTTCTTTATCGGCAATCTTAATGGCATCTTTCATAGTGACTTCTTCGCCTTCATCTTTGGTGTAGGCAATCATAGTAACACCACCTTTAGCTTCAACGATTGCATCAGCGATTACACTAATAACGAGTTTAACAGACTTCGCTGCATCATCGTTTGCTGGGATTGGATAGGTGATTCCATCTGGATCAGTATTAGTATCTACGATACCAAAAATCTTAATACCTAATTTACGAGCTTCACGAACAGCGTTAGCTTCTTCAGTAGGATCAGAAATAAAGATGGCTTGTGGAAGCTTTCTCATTTCCTTGATGCCTTCAAGGTTAGCAGATAATTTATCTTTCTCTTTCTTAAAGAGGGATTGTTCTTTTTTATTTAATTTAGCGAAGGTTCCATCTTCTTCTTTTCTTTCTAAATCTTTAAGATATCTAATTCTTCCTTGAATGGTCTTAAAGTTAGTTAAGGTACCGCCTAACCAACGGTTGGTGATATAGAAAGAACCACTACGGAGTGCTTCTTCGACAATCGTTTCGCCGATTTGTTCTTTCGTACCAACAAAAAGAACCTTACCGCCTTCACGAACAATGTCGCGCATTGCGATATAGGCTTCAATTATCTTTTCAACGGTCTTATTAAGATCGATGATATAAATTCCATTTCTCGCTCCGTAGATGAACTTACTCATCTTTGGATTCCAACGTCTAGTGGTATGTCCGAAGTGACATCCCGCTTCAAGACACTTTTTCATCGTAATGATGGGTAGAGATGTGTCATGTTCTACCACTGGTGTAGCTTC
>JAKSUY010000037.1 GCA_024408495.1 Bacilli bacterium | reverse complement strand
AAGAGTTCCTGTAATTGCTTTAATGAATAGTTATAAAGATTAAGCATTATTTCTTCTTTTTATTAAAGTCCTTAAAGACATTACCCGTGTAAACCTTATCTTCATCTAGTAAATCTTCTTCGTTTACTTCTTCCTCTTCAACTTTCACTAAATTATCATCTTTGATGAACCGTGGATAATCTTTATTAAAATGTTCAAAAAGATGATGCGGATCATAATAAGAAAACAAAATATGAAGATTAATCGAGAAGAGTTTAAAACTCTCCACTAAATATTTAGTGACATTAGCTTGTAGGGGATGAAATTTCTCAGGTAACGCTAATTCAATCGTTGCATTCCAACCGGTTTGTTCAACCCCGTTATGAAAAATATAAGAACTCGGCGCATAGAACATAATCTCTTCTTCTTTTACTTCAAAGAGTTTCGCTAAATTCTTGGTGTGTTCTTTAGAATAGTTACCAACCACATACTGGTCAAGTCCGTACACTTTAATTAAAATCATAAGTACTCCTTTAAAAATCAAACGGATCAACGTTAACAATAATACTAACGGATGGTTTATTTTGTAATGTAATCCGTAATTTTTCAATATATTTTCTTATCTCATCTTCCTTCTTATATTTAATAAGAATTTCTCTTACATGCCATTCGTTTTCGTATGGAATATAAGGAGTTGACGGTCCAAGAATCTTCACATCTTGGTAGTTTTTGTTAGTTAAGTCACTTGCGATTTGATAAGCGATGTCTTGCGCTAAATCCTCTTTCTTAGCCTTGATTGTCAATGAGATTAAATAAGTGTAAGGGGGATACTGGCTCGCCTTTCTAATCTTCATTTCGGTATTAAAAAACGCATTATAGTCTTGTCGAGAAGCAAGTTGAATTGCATAATGCTCTGGCATATAAGTTTGAATAATTGCTTCACCTGCTTTCTTATCGCGTCCGCTTCTTCCTATCGCCTGCGTAATTAGTGTAAAGGCTTTTTCGGTATTACGGAAACTCGGGAGCGATAAACCAATATCGGCAAGCACAACTCCTACTAAAGTAACATTTGGGAAATCATGCCCTTTTGCGATCATTTGAGTTCCGATTAAAATATCTGCTTCTTGGTTTCTAAATTTCTCAATTACGCGCGAGATGTTATTACGCACACGACCAACATCGCTATCAAGACGAAGGACTCTAGCCTTAGGGAATAATTTTATTATTTCTTCTTCGATTCGTTCAGTGCCAAATCCAGTTCTCGATAAATATTTTGAATCACAGTTTGGGCACGTTTTAGGATATTGCATTACATGACCGCAATGATGACATTTAAGCATATTATCATCACGATGATAAGTAAGAGATATTCCACATGTAGGGCATTTAATCGATTGCCCACACTCCCGACATACAACCGAAGTTGAAAACCCGCGCCGATTAATTAATAAAATTATCTGTTCTTTCTTCTCTAAGCGATCTTTTATTTTATCGTAGAGGATTTTAGAGAACATATGTGAATCACGACATAGATTATAGCCTTTAAGCATATCCACTATCGTGGTTTTCGGTAACGGTTGCTTATTAATACGTTCAGGCAAGACTACGTGATTATAAATTCCTTTCATAGCGCGAATTCTAGTCTCTAATAAAGGCGTAGCGCTGCCAAGAACCACCATTGAGTTATTGGTCTTAGCGCGCATGAATGCAATTTCACGAGCGTGATAAGTCGGAACATTATCTTGCTTGTATGATTCAACGTGTTCTCCATCTAAGATGATGAGTCCGATATTTTTAGGTGGTGCGAAAATCGCACTACGCGCACCCACTACAATATTAGCCTCTCCGCGAGCGATTCTACGATATTCATCGTACTTCTCTGCAGGAGTTAATTCACTATGCAAGATTGCAACTTTGCCTTTAAAGCGTCTTATGTAATAACGAACCATTACACTAGTAAGCGAAATTTCTGGAACAAGCATTAAAACGTTACGACCTTTCTTGATTACTTCTTCACTAAGTGCTAAATATACTTCAGTCTTTCCAGATCCAGTAACGCCTTCAATTAAGGAAATCTTGTTCTTACTATTTAATATAGTAGTAAGCGCGTTCTTTTGAGCGGGGGTTAAAGTTTTCTTCTCTTCTTTTTCAAATTCTGGAATCTTTAAACGTGGAACTTCAATATCAATTTCGCGTATTCGATTTAATTCTATTAGTTTTTTAATCACTGAAGGTGATTTTAAATCTCTTTTTTTAACTTTCCCGTTTTTATAAATTAAGCGCAATAACTCTACTTGCTTCGGAGTTAAGTCTTTCTCGCTTTCATCTACAATCGCTAAATATTTTTCGTAATGAACTTTAGGTGCTTTTAAGGTAGAAAACCTTGGTTTTAATGAAGGCGGTAACATTGTTTGGAGCACACTAATAAGCGGTGATAAATAATAATCAGAAACCTCTTTCGCCAAATTAAGCATCTCATCGTTTAAAATCGGAGACTTATCTAGCACAGATTTAATTTCGTTAAGAACGAAACCAGAATCTTTTTCATATTCTTCTTTAGTCCGTTCATCTTCTTTTACGTTGACTACATAGCCAACAACATCACGATTAGCAAAAGAAACTACAACTCGAACACCGGTGTTAAGCTTATCCTTAGAAGGATATAAATAAGTAAAAGGCCGGTTAAGTGCATTAGCGCTTCTTTCGATAAGCACTTCAGCTAATGTCATATTAACCCCTTAACGCTAAAGCGTTTTTGATAATTTTAGTTATTTCTCTGCTTGCTCTAATTGGCGAATCGTTAACAATCACATAATTAAACTTATTTTTAAGTTTCATCTCTTCTTTGGCTTTCTTTAAACGATTCTTAATATCGGTCGGCGATTCGGTGGAACGACCGCGAATGCGATTTTCTAATTCTTTGATAGAAGGCGCAACAATAAAGAAAGAAAGAATATCTTTTTTATCAAACGCTTTCATAACATTTTTAGTCCCGTTGACGTCAATCTCTAAAACAACGTTCTTCCCGGATTTTCTTGCCTTTTCAACTTGCGATTTTGAAGTCCCGTAATAATGACCAACATAGTTGTTGTATTCTAAAAAATCGCCATTCTTAATTGCGTCTTTAAATTTCTTCTCACTAACAAAATAATAATCAACACCATTCTTCTCGCCTTTTCTTATTTTACGTGTGGTTAAGGATATAGAAAAAACTAGATTAAGTTTTTTATTTTTCATAATCTCTTTTCTAACTGTACCTTTACCAGCGCCACTAGGACCAGCAATAATAATTAAGAAACCGGGTTTTTTCATCGTAAAATATTATAGCATAATTTACGCGCTTCAATGCTATAATAAGCGAGTATGAGATTAAGTTTATTGAACTTAAAAGAAATCATTAAAAAATATCAGTTAACTTTAGTTAATAAACGCATTGCTGATATCGTTTTAGTTAATTCTCGTCTATTTCTTTTTACTTTAAAAAACGAAAAGAAAAGATTTCTAGTCGATTTAGATAACAACAATCCTCATATTGGTCTAATTTTAACCGACTATAATGAATTATCATTGCCGAGTGAATTTATTGCTAAAGCTTTAATGAAAGGCACGCCATTAATTACCGGAATCGAACTAGCGAATAATGATAAAGTAATCAAAATTACTACTACCGCTACCGATGCATATTATCATCACAATAAATTTTATTTATATATTGAGTTGATTAACGCTCATGCCAATATGATTCTAACTGACGAAAACAATAAAATTATTGTTGCGTTTTACGAAACCAATTTGACGAGCCCTCGCTTGATTATTAAAACCATTAATTATATCCTTCCTGATAAAAAGAATGACAGCTTTGATAACCCCGATTTCTCATTCAAGAAATATGAAGATGAAGTAGCTCAATCGTTTATACTAGCGTTAGAAAAACGGAAGAAAGAATTATATGGACCTTTTCTAAAAAAATATGAAAAGAAAGTTAAGTCTTTAGAAAAGAAGATTAATAAAATTAACGAAAGTATAGAACACGCTAACGATGCTTTAAAGTATAAAGATATTGGCGATACTCTACTGATAAGCGCAAGCGAAATTAAGAAAGGCGATACTAGTTTTCAAGGAATCAAACTCGATCCCACTAAAAGCGCAATCGAAAATGCCAATATGTATTTCTCTAAATACAAAAAAGCAAAGCGCACGTTTGAAACAACCGATGCCATCTTAAAACAAATAAATCAGGAGCTTGAGGATGCAAAATATTATCTTGATGTTTTCACATATGGCAAAGAAGACGAAATTAAGTTGTTGATTAAAAACGAAAGCAAAAGCAAAAAAGAGACTATTCCATCGTATTTGCCCTATTATATAAATTGGCAAAATGTCACTTACTATTTTGGACATAATGCACTAGAAAACGATTACTTAACGTTCAAAATGTTTAAGAAAAGCAGCGATGTTATTTGGCTCCATATCAAAGACAAACCAAGCGCTCATCTTATTATTAATAAGAGCAATCCAACTAACCTAGATCTCGATATAGCATGCTCTTTATTATTACTTAAAAACAAGTTAACCGCTGGGGAAATTATTTATACGAGTCGAAAAAATCTCACTAGAGCAAATCAATTAGCAAAAGTTAACATTTTGCGTTATAAAAGTATTACAATGCATAAAGTAAACCCTTTAGCATACGATTTATTAAAAAGGGAGAAACGAGTCCATGAATGAGAAAAGTTTAATTAGAAAAATCATCGGCGAACAAGTGAAAAGCATTCGCCCGATTCATCAAGGTGTTAGTAACACTAGCTATTTAGTTAATAAACAATACGTAGTAAGAATTAAGAGCGAAAAGGAACGTTTCTATAAGTTTAAAGAAGAAAAAGAGGTCCTTCATAAAACATCTAATTTGTTTTTAAGCGAATTTGTTACTTATCTAGACAAAGATGGTAATAAAGTCAGCGAATATATTAATAACGCTCATAGTTTTAAAGGCGACAATAACGAAATTATTGCAGTTGCAAAAATGTTAAAAAAATTACACGATTCAAAAATTGAGGTAAAAGCAAAATTTAAACCTCTTAAACGATACTATTATTATAAAAACAAAAGTAACGGAGAAGAGTTTCAACACGAAGGAACCATTATAATTAATGTGAAAAAACTTTATAACAAATATCCGCTGATAATTTGTCATAACGATCTTGTTGATAATAATTTATTATTTACTAAAACCGGTTCATATTTAATCGACTATGAATATGCCGGGAGGAATATCTACTTATTCGATTTAGCCAGTTTCTTAAGTGAAAACGAAATTAGAGATAAACGCAAAGTAAAATTATTTTTAACAACCTATGGTTTTCCGATGAGTAACATCGATGAGCTTCAAACGATGATTATGTTTTTAAATTTACTTTGGTATTATTGGGCATTAGAAAGATATAATGCAACCAAAAGAAAAATATTCTTGAATATTTCTAATATGAAAAAAAGAGCCATTATTGAAGACATTAAGGCTCTTTCTCATCGATAATCATTTATCAAATTTTTCGTTATAACGTTTAATCGCCTCAGCGATTGCTTGTTCGGCTTTATCTTTACCTTCAACCTGATGCACCATTGTTATTTTATCTTCAAGTTGTTTGTATACACTAAAAAAGTGCGACACTTCCATTAGAATATGTTGAGGTAAATCCTTAATGTCCTTGTAGGCATTATAGAAAGGATCGCCTTTGGCAATAGCAATAATTTTTTCATCTTGTTTGCCTTGGTCTTCCATCACAAGCATACCAATTGGATAGGCATCTACTAATGCTAAGGGAACAATTGGTTCGCTGCTAAGCACTAAGACATCAAGCGGGTCATTATCAAGCGCATAAGTACGAGGAATAAAACCGTAGTTTTGAGGATAATTAGTAGAAGTATAAAGAATACGATCAAGACGTAAAAGACCTGAGTCTTTATCTAACTCATATTTATTTTTGCTGCCTTTTGAAATTTCGATACAAGCATCAAAACGCGAAGGTGTGATTTTTTCTTTTTTAACGTTATGCCATGGATTCATAAAAACTCCTTCTATATTTTAACTTATTTCTTTTTCAAAACAAAATGAGCGAATTCAAGAGCATTATCTAAATTTTTGAATTTAGCGTAATAGAAATCATTGCCCATCGCATCCGAAAAAATATCTGGATTGCGACCGCACATACAAATATCGTTTTTGTACTTGTCTTTAATTTCTTGATCGCTATAAGCATAGGAGAAACAATCGCGACGAGTCGCAGACATACATATGTATTTTTCTCCGTTTGTTGGCTCACGATTCTCATCAAACATCATTACATCCGCCCATACTTGATGACAAGAAGTCGATAAGGCGAAATTAATCATATCAGGAGTTGATCCTCCTGGCGGTCTCATATTGCACTCTAATCCAATATAATCGCCTTTCTTACCAAGCCCAGGTTTATCAATCGTGAGTTGGAAGAATTCGATATGAAAAAATCTTTTTTTAATGCCAAAGGCTTTAACAACCGCACGACCAAGTTTTTCAAATTCTGGTTCAACATATGCCGAAGTATAGTAATATTCATCAACCTTTTCATTAATTACAATATCGACCGGGGTCGGGAAATGTGATTGGTCACAAATAACTACTTCGCCTTTTGAATTACATATGCCATCAAAAGAAATTAAATTGCCAGTCAGAAATTCTTCCATAATATAAGTAACAGCGTATTCTTTTTTCTTAAGAAAACGATCTAAATCTCTTTCATCTTTAATCTTAAAAGTTTTTTGAGCACCAACACCAACAGTCGGTTTTACAAATACTGGATAACCAACTTTATTTATAAACATTAAGCAATTTTCTTTATTGTCTACTAAATGATAACGAGCAACTTTTGCACCACCCTTTAGGAAAAACCTTTTCATTTCAGCTTTATTAGTGATATTGTCCATATAGTCAGGGCGCAAACCATCAACGTTAAAGCGCTCTCTAAGAGCGGCATCGTTTCTTAACCAATATTCATTATTTGATTCGATGAAATCAATGTGGCCATATTTATTTTCAAAATATTTAAGTGCTTCGCATTGCTTTTCAAATTTATCCATTTCATAGCAACGATAATATTCAGTCATACTTTCACGCGCGATCGGATGTAGCGTCTCGTAAGGCGCATCGCCAACCCCTAATACGGTAAAGCCAACTTTCTTTAGACCAGCTAAGAAAGCGTAGTAACCTTCAGGGAAATTTGGAGAAATAAACACAAAGTTCATAAGAAATCCCTCTCAACTGAACCAAGACGTGCTAACGCTCGTTTTAAGGCGAGTTCCGCACGTTTTTGGTCAACAACATCACTTTTTTTCTTCAAACGCTCTTGCGCTCTAGTAAGCGAGTTTTTCGCCCGAGCTTTATCGATTGAATCAGCTCGTTCAATGTTGCCGACGATTAATCTTACGCTATTTTTGTCGATATGCAAGACACCGCCGAAAATTGCATAATATTCTTTTTTGTTATCTTTCAAAATAAATCCTGGAGCGATTTCTACACCCGCAATCAAAGTATCGTGTTTAGCCATAATACCCATATAACCACTCGATGTCTTAAGATAAAGTTCTTGGACTTCATCTTTTAGAAAGACACCTTTAGGCGTAATAATTTCAAGCAGGAATTTATTCATTATTTTTCCTTCGCCTTCTTTACTACATCTTCGATAGTGCCGACATACATAAAGGCGCTTTCAGGAAGACTGTCATATTTGCCAGTCAAGATTTCCTTAAAGGAACGAATTGTTTCTTTTAAAGGAATATATCTACCTGGAATGCCCACAAACGTTTCGGCTACATAGAATGGTTGGCTTAAGAAATTACGAATTCGTCTTGCTCTCGCAACAATGACTTTATCCGCTTCGGCTAATTCATCAATGCCTAAAATCGCAATAATATCTTGTAATTCTTTATAGCGTTGTAAAATTTCTTGAACTTGACGCGCTACTTCATAATGCTCTTTCCCAACAATGTGTGGATCAAGTGCTTTACTAGTTGAATCAAGTGGATCAACCGCTGGATAAATTCCAAGCGCAGCCGTATTACGATCAAGAACCGTCTTCGCATCAAGATGCGAGAAAGTGGTTGCAGGCGCAGGATCAGTTAAATCATCCGCGGGGACATAGACCGCTTGCACCGAAGTAATTGAACCATTTTTTGTTGAAGTAATTCTTTCTTGTAATTGACCCATCTCAGTCGCAAGAGTTGGTTGGTAACCAACTGCACTAGGCATTCTTCCTAAAAGCGCGCTCACCTCACTACCAGCTTGGGTAAAACGGAAAATATTATCGATAAACAATAAAACGTCTTGTTTTTTCTCATCACGGAAATATTCCGCCATCGTTAAGCCAGCTAGGCCAACGCGCATTCTTGCTCCTGGCGGTTCATTCATTTGACCAAACACTAATGCTGTTTTGTTTAAAACACCGCTAGCTTTCATTTCAAAATATAAGTCATTGCCTTCACGACTTCTTTCGCCAATACCAGCAAAGACCGAAGTACCTTTTTGTTCGGTGGCGATGTTACGAATTAATTCTTGAATTAAAACAGTTTTACCAACACCGGCACCACCAAACAAACCAATCTTGCCGCCTTTTAAATAAGGGCAGAGTAAATCAATAACTTTAATTCCGGTTTCAAGAACTTCGTTCGAAACATTTTGTTCTTTAAATTTTGGCGACTCGCGGTGAATTGGCATCTTTTTGGCTTTTAATAAAGCGGGCTTCTCATCGATTGGATCACCTAGAACATTAAACATTCTACCAAGCGTTTGTTCCCCGACCGGAACTGAAATTGGTGAGCCAGTATCAACTACTTCCGCTCCACGAACAATGCCTTCGGTCGCACCCATTGCTACGCAACGAACCACATCATCACCAATATGTTGAGCAACTTCAATCACCAATTTATTTTTTTGATTGTCGATTTCTAACGCAGTTAGTAAACTAGGTAAATGACCATCGTCAAACTTAACATCAATAATAGGTCCGACTGCTTGTACAACTTTTCCATTTGCTAATTTCATAATTTACTCCTTATTCAAATTCACCCGCCCCAGAAATCACTTCAGTAATTTCTTGAGTAATCGCTCCTTGGCGAGCTTTGTTATATTCAAGTTTTAACTTATCTAATATTTCATCAGCGTTATCAGTTGCATTCTTCATCGCATTATTGCGAGCTGCTTGTTCACTGACTTGCGCCACCACCATTGCCTGATAAATTGCGCTTGCTAAATAAATAGGTTCTAACTCTTTAATTAGCTCTTTTGGACTCGGTTCCACTTCAGGCGGCAATAAGTCTTCTTTGATATCTTCATCAAAAGGAATCGGAAGTAGCCTTTCTTCTTCAGCACGCGAAATTAACGTATTAACGTATTGCATATAAATAATATGAATTTCCGAATATTTACGAGAGTGGTATTCGTTCATCACAAAACACGCCAATTTATTTACATCATTAAAATCAATTTTCTCATTAAGCGAAACAAAGTTTTCGTTTAACTTAAAGGATTGATTTTTATAATGAGTATATCCTTTCAAACCGATTGGAATAATTTCATCATCTTTCTTTAGTAAAGTTTCAGCAAATTTAAAAATATCATTGTTATAATGAGCACATAATCCAAGATTGGAATTAAGAATAATGAATAGGCGTTTATTGTTTGCCTTAACATTATCATCTTTATCATATTGATCCACAATCCGGTTAAGATGCATCATAATATCTTTGATATTGGCAATATAATTACTGCTACTTGTCATAACATCACGAAAACGTTTAAGCTTCACACTTGCGACTAATTCCATCGCATTGGTGATTTTGCGCGTTCCAGTAACGCTATTAATTCTCCGTTTCGTTTTTACCAAAGTAGACATAATTATTTAATCGTCTTAATAAATTTTTCGATTCCTTCTTTTAAAGCCTTTTCGGTTTTTTCATTTAACTCTTTGCCCTTTTCAAGAGTTGTCACAACTTCTCGATATGAAGTAGCAATATAGTTATATAAATCATTTAAAATTCCAAGTAACTTTTTTGGTTCGATTTCATCGAAGTAACCATTTTTAGTTGCATAGATTTCAATTACTTGGCGTGTGACTGAATATGGTGAGTAATGATCTTGTCTATGCATTTCGGTTAAAATCGCACCATGTTTTAAAATCTTTTTAGTTTCCTTATCAAGATCACTACCAAATTGTGAGAATGATAACATTTCACGATAGTTCGCTAATTCAATCTTGAGCGACTTCGCGACTTGCTTCATCATCTTAAATTGAGCGTCGCTACCAACACGTGATACTGAGAAACCAGTATCAATTGCAGGACGAAGGCCAGCATTAAAATAATCCGTCACTAAGAATATTTGTCCATCAGTGATTGAAATAATATTAGTTGGGATATAACTTGAAATATCACCAGCCTGGGTTTCAACAATTGGTAATGCAGTAATACTACCACCACCATATTTCTTATCTAACTTACACGCTCTTTCAAGTAATCTTGAATGTAGGTAAAAGACATCACCCGGATAAGCTTCTCTTCCTGGAGGTCTTTTTAAAAGTAAAGATAAGGCGCGATACGCTACAGCGTGTTTACTTAAATCATCGAAGACTATTAAAACATCTTCGCCTTTTTCTAACCATTCTTCCGCCATTGCCATCGCGCTATATGGAGCGATGTATTGTAAAGGTGCAAGTTCAGAAGCGCTAGCATTTACCACTACCGTGTAGTCTAATGCGTGATATTGTTTTAATTTATCGTAGATACTAGCAACACTAGAATTCTTTTGTCCGATTGCGACATAAACGCATTTAACGTTTTTACCGTGTTGGTTAATGATGGCGTCAATTGCAATTGCGGTTTTACCCGTTTGACGGTCACCAATAATTAATTCGCGTTGTCCGCGACCAATCGGAATCATTGCATCAATTGCTTTAATACCAGTTTCAAGTGGAGTATCCACTTTCTTTCTTTTCATTACGTTTGGGGCAATTCGTTCAATTGGGCGATATTTCTTACTTTTAATACTTGGCCCGTTATCTAAAGGAGTGCCTAAGGCGTTAACAACTCGACCAAGTAATTCATCGCCTACCGGAACTTCCGTCACCTTTTTCGTACGTTTAACGGTATCGCCTTCTTTAATAAGACGGTCATTACCAAATAATGCTACACCAACATGTTCACTTTCTAGATTCATAACCATGCCGTAAATATCGTGTGGAAACAATAATAATTCGCCAAGCATTGCATGATCTAGTCCATAGACTAAAGCGATGCCATCACCCACTGAAATTACAGTGCCTACATCATTTGATTCAATCGCACGAGAAAAGTGTCTAATTTCTTCTTTGATTAAACTCGATATCTCATTAGATTTAATTTTCATACTTCCTCCTTTAGATTTTTAGTTGACTTCGCATATTCATTAATTCGTTTTGGATTGAATAATCGTAGATGTGATTATTAATCACTACTTTAATTCCGCCAATCAGGCTTGGATCAATTCGATTAGTTAATTCAACGTCAACTTTGTTTTTGCTTTTAAGTGCTTTTTCTAATTCATGAATTTTATTTTCATCTAATTTATCTACTGAATAGACAATTCCTTCTAATACATGATTCTCTTCATTACATAATGAATTAAAACGATTAAAGATTGCTTGATAGGAATTAAGACGATGATTTTTAATTAAGATTTTTAAAAAGTTTCTAACCGCTGATGAGTTTTGTTTAAAAACTTTATCAACTACTTGATAGCGTTTTTCGCTAGATAAAAATTCGCTCTTAAACAAATTAAGCAAGGTTTGATTTTCATCAAGCGTTAACTTAACCATTTTTATTTCGCTTTGATATTTTTTTATCTGGTTATCTTCTTTTGCCACCGTAAATAAGGCAATAGCGTAACGCACATCAAGAGAATCTTTCATTAATTACTTTGAATATCCTTAATAAAATTATCGACGCGTTTTTTATTATCCGCGGTCGTTACTTCGCGCTCTAAAATCTTTTCGCTAGCAAGTAAAGCAATATCCACCATTTCTTTATGGATTTCATCTTGGCTTTTTTTAATTTCTGCTTCGATTTCTTCGCTAGCTTTGATTTTTTCAAATTTCGCTTCGTCTTTAGCTTTGCTAATAATTAGTGCACGTTCTTTTTCCGCATCTATTTTGGCTGCGGAAATAATTTCCTTAGCTTCCTTATAAGAAGAATTAACGCGGTCATCGGCTGCTTTTAATTTTTCTTCACTTGCCAATTCGTTTTTGCGACTCATATCAATGTTGCTTTTTACATATTCATTGCGTTTTTTTAAGAATTTCTTAACTGGTTTATAAGCTAAGAAAAACACTGCAATAACTAAAATAAGAAAAGCTATCATTTGAGTTAAAAACGACCAAAGATTAATGCTAATTTTTGGTAAGATTGACTCTGGGTCAATCGGGGCATCTGCTAAAAATGGCATACTATTTGCCTCCTAATACGAAAATGATTAAGATAGCAATAAGCAAAGCATAAATACCGCATGTTTCATCAAGAGCGATACCTACGATCATGTTAGAACGTAGTTTATTCGCCATATCCGGATTACGATACATACCTTCGATTGCTTCAGCGGCACTCATCCCTACCCCGATTGAGCTGCCGA
>JAKSUY010000036.1 GCA_024408495.1 Bacilli bacterium | reverse complement strand
TAAAAAGTTTAAATTTTCTATATTTACAAGTAAATATAAAAAAATAAGTGAGAATTTTAGCCTTTTTTCGTTAAGTACATATATAAGGGGGATATTAATCCTTACTCTCCTAATTTAGGAGACGATAATTATGCCAGAATGCACAATTGATGCAATTAAAATTGCAAAAGCAATTCAAAAAGATGAACTTTCAATTTTAGATGGAAAAGAATTTAAAATGCGTGATAAAATTAAAAATAGAAAACGTATGAAGAAAAGAGGAAAAACCAGTACACATTAAATCAACTAGGTAATAAAGTTGATAAATTGACTACGAGAGTTGATAAATTAGCGGGGATAGTTGCCGCCTTAGCAAAAACAGTTGATGATGGTTTTAAAGAACTTAGAAATGATATAAAAGGTATTAATACCCGCCTCGATTATATTGTTAGTGCGAATAATTTAAAAGATTTGCCAGATAATAGAAAGATTTAAATGCACGATAGAAAAGTAAAAAATTAACAACTAATAATATTTTTTTCATTATTTATATATGTCTATATAACGGATTACCCAAATATTTTTTTGCTTGAAAAAAAAAGTCAAAATCAGTAATCTTACTTAGTGAAATCACAAAAATAAAGGAGATAAATTTATGATTTTAAACAAAAAAGGGTTTATGATGCTCCCCTTAGCAGCATTGCTATTTACATCGTGTAATTCTTGGAAAGGCATCGACTACGAAGCAGCTAAAAATTTTATTGACACGAATTATAAGCTCGATGGAGCGACCGCTAAACTCCCAGCTAAAGTTCACGAAGAATTTAATGCTACAGCTAATGATGTTTTGTCGTGCAGTTATGAGGTAATAATGGCAATGAGCTATTTTTATAGCACAAACGTAGTGCTTAATAAACTTGAATTTACAGAAGAAGCCCCTTTCAAATGTCATTACAAAGATGATTATGTACCATCACCAGAGGAATTTACTGATCCTAAGCTTCTTCCAATCGCAAGCGATTCAACTGCAGAGGTCAGTGATGTACTAATGCAATCAGATGAAAAACTTGGCCTTACCGTAACTTATCAAACAAATGGAAAGAAATTTAAACAAAATATGTCAGGGAAAATGTATGATGGGCTAGTCAATGCAACTCAAAGTTTTACGTACAATGATGAAGGCTATAGAAGTGAAGTTTCTGGCGAATGTAGCGGAAGCGGTGAAGTTGAGAATCCCGCAACAGGTAAAAAGGAAACAATAAATTTCAGTTTCACATTCAACGCAACCTATACATACTAAGGTGCTAAGAACTGACTGTTATTGAATCAAAAGCGCACTCTGAGGTGCGCTTTTTTATATTCATATAAACTATTTAATGCCAATATTTTTTGCTTGAAAAAAAAGTTAAAATAAGTAATCTTAAAAGCGAAATCATAAAAGGAGAAAAAAATGATTTTAAACAAAAAAGGGTTTATGATGCTCCCCTTAGCAGCATTACTATTTGCGACTAGTTGCGCAAAACAAATTAGCTATGGTGATGCAAAGACATTTGTCGAGAACAACTACACCTCTGAAGAACCTAAAAAACCAACTAAGTTAAGTACGAATTTTTCTGCTAACGTGGATGATGATAACACAAGAGAAGCTATAAAAAAGATGGTAGAAGAAAAGTTTGAAATTAAATTAACGGATTCAGATAAAACTCTTAAGTACAATGGCGACATTAAAGAAAATTTACCTGACATGTATGTCATAACAACTGATTTTCTTATAGAACCAACTGAAGAGAATAAAGTTACATATTCATTAAGCGGTAAAAGTTTATCTCTCAACTTCAATGCCAGTTTAAAGGACGAAACAATCCCTGTTGGAGATATGATGACCATCACCATTAAGGAAGCAAAAGTAGACGGCTCGGCAGGCGTTAATGATCAAGGTTATCCCGCTCGCGCAAAAGTAAAAGTATCACTAGATGCTACAATAACTATGAATATGTCTGAGTCTGAATTTACATTTAATGAAGATCCTGTTCCCGCTTTTAATTTAAAGCTCTCTGGTGAACTATCAGTAAACGCAACTTATTAATTTATTATTAGTTGTTAATTTATAAAGCGCGCTCTCGGGTGCGCTTTTTTAATGTGAATATCAATCTTATTATACTGGGTGCATACTATAGAAGGGAGTACCTTGCTTATTATCATTATGTCCGTTATTTAGGACAAACGAATTATTTGATTTGATATCATTTTTATTTATGAGATGATAATAGTAGTTCTGATATTCACGAGCGCGTTCCAGAGTGAAATGAACACTCTGGTGTACCTCCTTTAACTTAACCCCCGATCAACTCCCGGGGGTTTTGTTTTTAAGGCAAATAATTCTATTTTTACTTTAATTAAGTCTCTTAAGTTTTTCTTCCTCTTTTAAAGAAAGAACATCCGATTCTCTTAAAGTTTTCATCGCTCGATTAAAAACGGTTCTAATATGATTAGCATTGCTTTTCATTCTGCGTGCTATTTCAGCAAAATTAGTTATTTCTTCTAAATAGTAATAAGTGACTACTTGTTTGTCATCACCTTGTAATTTAGCTAATAATTCATTAATTTTATTAGTAAGCGCATCATCATGATATTCTTCTTCCGCTGATGCAATTACATCCATTAGAGTTAAATCCTCGCCGATATCCATATCTAAAGAACTACATTTACTAGCAGCGATTATACGTTTTACTTTTTCTAGAGAAAATTCCCCACCGCTAATCTTACTTATCTCTTCGTCGGTAGGATTACAATCGTGATCCAAACGATATTGATTAATGATTTTATTGATTTTACGAACATCAGAAACATCGGTAGTTGACATCACGCCATTAGAATTACGAGAAGAAATCACTTCGATGATTTCGTTTTTAATATAGTTATAGGCAAAACTAGAAAACTTGCATCCGCGGTTAATGTCAAATTTTAAGTAGGCCATATATAAGCCCTCTTGTGCAACGGTCAATAGTTCTTGATAAGTAACACCCATTCCTAAGTATTTACCTACAATACTATTTACTAATCGTTCGTTCTCTTTAATCAAATGATTAAAATCTGCTTCTTTTTCTTGATGCGTTAATAAAACCTTTTCTAATTTTTTCTCACTCATTATGTACCCCTCTATTATTTATTATTATATCAAGGATGGTGTCCAAAAAATTGGACAGCGGCTGCTTGATAAAATATAAAAGCATGAATAGTATAACATACGATTTCCCTATGTTAAGCAGGTCTATATGTGATGTCCTAATTATAGGACAATGGATTTCATATTACTTATGTAACAATTTTAAGTATTTTGAGGAGGATTAATGCATGAAAGAACAAAATTTGTTTGCTAACATCGCCGGGTATGACGACATCAAAAAGGAACTAATGACTATCTTCAGTTGGTACCAAGATAAGTCATTAATTGAAAATAAAAAGATTCAACTTCCCACCGGAATATTATTCTATGGACATCCAGGTAATGGCAAAACCTTATTTATTAGAGAATACGTGAAAGCAGTGAATGCGACAGCATTTACCGTAACCGATAGTAAATCGATCGTTAATGCTTTTAAAAATGCTCGTAAAGAGAAATTTGCTTTAGTCTTAATAGATGAAATCGATTTACTTATTCATAAAGATGCACAAGCATTAAGGATTTTACAAAATGAATTGGATGGTATTAATAAAAAAGGCCAAATACTGGTATTAGCCACTACTAATTCGCGACGTGATTTACCAATCGCTTTAATCCGTCCAGGCCGGTTTGACCGCTTAATCGAAATTGATGCTCCTTCCGATAAAGACATTGAACAGCTCTATAATTATTATTTAAAAGAGTTAGGCATAGATGCTTCTCATATTGATTTAACGCATATGATTGACTTAACTCGCCATTGTTCTTGTGTGGCGGTAAAAGCGATTTGTAACGATGCGTTTTTAAGAGGAAAAGAAAACCTTACCACTAAAGACTTGGAAAAAGCATACGAAAGAATCATTATGGAAGAATACACTAATGCTAATCCTTTAGATTATAAAAACTACCGAGTTGCAATTCATGAAGCCGGACACGCAATTATGGCATTGCGCTTTAGAAAAGACATTAAGTTATATAATGCTAAATTTGTCAAAAATGGTGGCTACACTCGCACTTATGGAGTAAATGAAGACTACGATTCTGTGGAAAAGCGATTGGAACAAATTCAAATTTCCTTATCTGGAGCAATTGCGGAAAGAATCTTCTTTAAACGTCATGACTTAGGCTCGGTTAACGACCTACAATGTAGCACGAATCTAATTAGACGTTTAGTAGAAAGAACTGGATATTCAGGTCTAAATCTTTATGTAGAAAATGTATTCGATATGGGAAGAGGCGATACCGAAAGCCATCATTTAGAGTGCGAAAAGGCTGCTAGACGCATTCTAAAGAAACAATCGCGCTTAGTAAGGCGCTATCTAAAAAAGCATAAAGGAGAAATTAAGGCATTTGCGGACCTCTTGTACGCAAAAGGTGAAGTAACCGCCGAGGATGTAAAGACTTTATTCACTAAAGCAATTGATAATACTCCCATCAGCAAATCTTTACTTCCAAATCCCGCAATTGGTTTTGCTAACGAGAAGAGGGACTAATGTCCCTTTTTTCGGATATGGTATAATTAAAAAAAGGAGAAAATTATGACAGGTAAAAAAGCAAGCATCATCTTAGTGTTAAAGACTCTTGAACAGTACTCAGATCAAGAAAATCCTTTAACTCAACAAAGGATTATTGATTTAATCAATCAAAACTACGGAATTAAACTTGAAAGAAAGAGCGTCGCGGCTAGTTTAGCGGTTTTAAGAGATGAACTAGACTATGACATTAATAAAGGCGGGAAGGGCGGTTTCTATTTAGGAGAGAGGTTATTTGAGCCAAGCGAAGTTAATTATCTAACCGATGCGATTTTCTCTTCTAAAGCTATTAGCGGTAACTATGCTAAGGATTTATCTAAAAAAGTTATGAGCGTACTTTCTGAAAATTATCAAAAGAATTACCGTCCGCCATATAAATGCGACCAAGTAGATCGTTCTGAAGATAAAGAATTCTTCATGACGATTGATGCGATTACTCATGCTTTACGCCATAACCGCAAAATCGCGTTTCAATATATGACATATGATAAAAACCTCAACGTGGTACCACGCATTAATAAAAACGGACAAGATACAATGATAGTCTCACCTTTGTATATGGTATATTCACGCGGACTTTGTTATCTATTATCAATTCCCGAGCATACTAAAGGCGAAGAACTTAAAGACTTTACTCCATATCGAATCGATTACATCCGTAACATCCGTGAAGTTCCTAATAGCACAAGAGAAAGAGCCACTAGCCTAACTAAATATAAGGATGGATTTGATATCGCTGAATTTATTAATAACCATATTTATATCTTTGGTAGCGATGAGAAGACCAAAATTAAACTTTTAGTAAAAAAACCCGATGCGATTCGTTATTTAAAAGAATGGTTTGGTAAGCAAGTCGACTTTAAAACTGGCGATCAAATGATTGCTACGGTTAAAAGTGATGAACAAACTTTCTTCTTCTGGATAATGCAATATAGCGAACACTTTACTTTACTTGAGCCTAAATCTCTAGTTAAGAAAGTTAGAGCAGCCGCTAAAAATATTCTTGATACATATAAATAAGCGCTCTTCTTTCTTCTTTACTAGGGCTAATATGTAAACATTATCAATAGGGATAGAGTTTTTAACACTATTTGTATATATAAAATGACAAAAAAATGAAATATTTTATATTTCAAAAAAATCGCTAATTGACACAAGATAAAAATCAATATTAAACTAAAAATATATTTTAAGGAGAATATCTATGGCTAAATCAAAAATGAGCAACGAAAAGAAAAAGAAAATCAAAATCGGCGTTTTAGCATCGCTAGGGGGTCTTGTCTTAATCGGTGGCGGTGTTTGTATTGGATATTTCGGTAAAGAAACAATTAATTATTTCTTTAATCGAGAACGCGATACGACCATCGATAAGGTTCAATCCGAATATCAAATCGATCCTTATTTAGATTTAGCTACTCAGAAAAATTGGAAATACATTAATTCATCTGAAAGTAAAATAATCGGAGATAAATTACAGGGTGAAACTTTTTCCGCTCATACATTCCTACTAGGCAATGTAACCAATGTCCCATTTTATACAAGCGCATGGACCAAATTTAGCTATGAAGATATTGGAATGGAAATTTCTTATTCACAAATTAAAGCTGAAACAATTTCAACTTCTGAATCTCAATCCACTGAGAAGACTAAATCTAGTTATTGGAAAGATTGTAGCAAAATTAACAATAAACTAGAGCTCGAGGTTTCAGGCGGAATCGGTCCAGTCAAAGCTACGGCTAAAAATACACTTGATATCGAAATGACTAAAGAAAGAGGAGGCTCATCCACCTCAAAATACGTTTCGAATTCATCAAAAACAATGGGCTCAATTGAATCGCTAAGCAAAACTTCTGATTATTCTATTAAGTTAAATTCAAATAACGGATTTAAAAAAGGCAAATACTACCGTTTAAGCTTACAACAAAAAGCAACTGAATATTTAATTGTTTATGAACACGCCGCGAAGGATGCCACAGAAGAAACAAAATACGATGGCGGACCAGGTAAATTCTTTGAACTTACCAGTTATTTAGATAATCCTTCCGATTACACAATGATTATTGAAGAGACCGATGACCCTAACGAAGAAGCCGCAGGAGCGGATTTTGACGAAAACATTGTTGATGAATGCACAACATGGATTGAAGAACAACGTTCTAGAGTAGAAAGCGGAGAAAGTGAATTTAATTACATCGGCGGCAAGGATGATCCATCCACAGGTGACGTTCGCAAAGAATTTATGGATCAGATATTTGGTGATGAGGTAGTATCCTTAGATAGCGATATTTACGAAAGAAACACTGAATATAGAATCAATGATGATGGCCCTGAAAAAAATCCTTGTGATGTAATTTCTTTTGAATCTTTATTTAATTCTAGATTTTCTCCAACATTCCGTGAATTATTTAATAAAAAAGATGCCGCCAAAGATGAAGATAAAGGATACGGATTTTCAAGTATCACGGTCACGATTGAATGTGAAGTGAAACAATACGACCGTGGCGATAATCATATATACATCTACAATACTACAGAAAGCAACATTCCTAAAAAAGTACTTTGGGAGCACAAAGAGGACTATGACACCAAGTCATGGACTAAGGTTCGATATACCGCAACCGAATTTAGCGAAGAAGATATTCGTACGAGTGTTGTTCCTACTGAAGCAGATGGAAAAATCATCATAAGATACGACGGTTCAGGTTTCAGCGATGATGACTGGGGAGTCCGTAAACTCCGGGTTAAAGTTAATATTAGTAAATAGAAGATTAAGGAGGCGACAAAAAGTTGCCTCTTTTTTCTTTTTCCCAATTCTTAAATAAAAAATATATAATATTTTTATGAAACAAAAACTATTTTTGACGATTGATGTCGGCACTCAAAGTGTACGCGTCTCTTTCATTAATCCTAAAGGAGAAATTTTAGGACTTGAACAAGTTAAATACACTCCACCTTATTTTTCAAAAGCCCCAGGGTTTGCCGAAATTAATCCCGACGATTATATGAAATATATCGGAACAGCTTATCGTCACTTAATCGGCAAAAAGAATTTAATTGATGATGTGATTGGAGTAGCAATCACCTATTTCCGTGATTCGGTGGTTATTAGTAAAGATGATATGGTTCCACTTCGTCCCGCGATTCTTTGGCTTGATCAAAGAAGGGCAAGAGGGGATGAAAAACTACCTTTATTTAATCGAATGATTTTTAAGCTAGTCGGAATGAGCGAATTAATTCGTCTGAATCGAATAAGAACACCCGCCCATTGGTTAAAAGAAAATGAACCAGCGATTTGGGAACAAACGACTAGATATATGAATATCTCAACTTATATTAATTATAAATTTACGGGTGAATATAAAGATAGTAACGCAAATTGTATTGGTCATATGCCGATTGATTATAAGCATCGTCGGTGGTGCAAGAATAACCATAATCTTACCGGCATGATTTATGGTGTGGATGTTAATACTTTATGTGAAATGATACCACCTGATATTCCGATTGGAAGAATTAATAAAGAAGCGAGTCAAATCACCGGAATTAAAGCAGGGTTACCTTTTTATGCGGTAGGTAGTGATAAAGGTTGTGAGACCTTTGGTCTAGGTGCTTTTAATAATAATGTTGGGGCTTTATCATTTGGCACTAGCGCAACTATTCAAACCACTAATAAACGATATGTTACGCCTCAACCATTATTTCCGGCTTATCCTAGTGTAGTCTCTGGTTACTATAATACCGAAACGATGATTAATAAAGGCTATTGGATGCTTACTTGGTTTATCAAAAATTTCTGCGAAAAAGAAACCGAAATAGCTAAGAAAAATGGTATATCTCCTGAAGAAGAACTCAATAAATATCTAAAGAAGGTGCCGGTTGGTAGTCAGGGTCTATTAATTCAACCTTTCTGGGGACCGACCCTAACTAAACCTTTAGCAAGAGGCAACATGGTTGGTTTTATGGAAAATCATTCTAAGTACCATGTTTATCGAGCGATTATTGAAGGCATCGACTATGAATTAAAAGAAGGGCTAGAAGCCATTGAAAAACGGCAAAAAAAGAAAGTTACTTCTTTAATGATTTCTGGAGGCGGATCACAAAGTGATGAAATCTGCCAAATCGCTGCTGATATCTTTAATGTCCCGGTAAGTAAAATTCAAACTTATGAAACATCTTCTCTTGGCGCAGCCATGGCTGGATTTGTCGCCATGAAAGAATTTCCTTCTCCCGAAGAAGCTGTAAAAAATATGGTTAAGATTACTAAAACCTTTGACCCTATTCCAAAGAACGTTGAATTATATAAATATTATTACAAACAATATCGTAAACTTTATCCAGCTTTAAAGAAACCAATCGCTGATATTACACTTCACGATGAAGCGTTAGGTATTTAATTTTTCTTTAATTTATGTTTATCGGTTTCGGCAATATCTAGGCCTAATGTTCCGCCTGGATTCATTACGTTATTAGGATCAAAGTGTTTTTTTAATACTTTGTATATTTGATATTCATTTTCACCGACATAGCCTTCAAGCCATGGTCCAAACATCTTACCAATACCATGGTGATGGCTCATTGCTGCGCCTGATTTTTGAATCGCATCTAGTATTGATGCATGGTATTGTCTAAATTCTTCAGGATCATTCATCTTGCAAAAGAAAATGAAATACAAATTAGCGCCTTGAGGATAAGCATGCGATAAGTGCGTAATACAAATTGCATCTTTATACGCAACACATACTTTTCTAACGCTTTGATGCACGACTTCCATATTTGACCAATTAACTGTACATTCAATCGTATCGGTTAAAATGCCAAAGTCTTGGAGTGAATCTCTTAGATAAGGATCATTAAATCTTCCTTTCTCCCAAGATTTACATACCCAACCACCTAATGGGAAACCTTTATATTTACGAGCGATTCGTCCAATTTTCTTCCGAACATTTTTCGCGAAACCTTTTTCGCCTTCAGTAAAGCCTAAGAACAAAGCCGCTTCACCAATCTTATAACCTGCAATCGCTAAAGCTTTCTCAAAAACGGTATCAGAGATACCATATAGTCTCATCATAAATTTAGTCTCGTGTTGATCCGATAATCTAAAGACACTAGAGTAACCGCATTCACATTGCATCATTTCACGCGTTGCTTCCATAGCGGTTTCCCAATTCTTAAACATATAACAATATCTTTTTCTATTCTCTGGCATAAAGCGGAACACACGAAGCGTGACTTCGGTAAGCACGCCAAAGGTTCCTTCACTACCCATCATAATTTGATCTAGACTTGGTCCAGTTGCTTCTCTTATATATTTAGTAGTCTTAATTACTCCTTTTGGGGTTGCGTATTCTTGAGATAACACAATATCTTCAATCTTTCCGTAATAAGTTGAGTTTTGACCCGCACCACGAGTGACTACCCAGCCACCAACACTCGAGAATTCAAAACTTTGTGGGAAATGACCACATGTATACGCTCTCTTCGCATTAAATTCAGCCACTGCATTATTCAAATGTTTTTCTAAATCTGGTCCTGATAAACCGGTTTGAACGGTAATGGTTTGATCAATCTCATTAAAGCTAATAACTTTGTTATAGCGAAGCCTCATATCAAGTGAAACCCCACCTTTAACCGGCTCGACACCACGTGTAACTGATGAACCACCACCGTATACATAAAGCGGAATTAAATTATCGTTACAATATTTAACAATCGCTTCAATTTGCGCTTTTTCGCTAGGATAAATTACTGCATCCGGTACATTATCTAAAATATGTTTTCTCATTCTAAGAATATCGTACATGGTTTTACCATATGCAACCGACGCCCTAGAATAATCATCTGTGCGAACAAAATCATTGCCTACAATCCCTTTAAAGAATTCGATATGCTTATTATCTAGGCCACAAGGTTTATTTAATTTAATTTCATCGATTCCTAAATCGCATGTATAGTTCTTAAAATCTTCATCGGTCATTTTAAATGAATCTTTAATAATTTCGTATAATGATTCCTTAATATATTTATGGAAATGAGGATCACCCCAACGAAAAACAGCTCGATAAGAATTTTTTGGATATTCTTCTTTATACCATTTCGGTTCAAAACCTTTGTACACATGTTTACTCATATTAATACTCCTTTATTTCTGGGACATTTGCGGTTGCGATTAAATCTGCATCCGTTCCAGCGATATTTTTAATAATGATCTCTCCTACTTTAAGATAATTATTAACTGTTACTTTATTAATCTCGTTCATTACTTCCATCATTTTGCTTTTACTAACCGATTTATTAGTGCGGCATGGCAAAACGGGGAAATGTTTAAAACTAGTTTTAACAGTTGAAGTGACACTTCTTTGTGGATTAGTGATTTCTTGTTTCGCGTACTCTAATCCTCTAGGGCATTTATTACCAGACGCCACTAAAGTATTTTCATCAATCTCAATCGTGCATGAATTTGGACATATGATACAAGATACTGTTTTCATAATTATTTATCCTCAAGTGAAACCGTGATTGGCGTGTTATCTAAACTAAATTTAGTTAAATCAATATTATATTTTTGACATTCAGCGCATTTAACTTCTTTTAAAGCTTTTTCAATAATGATGGTATTACCTTGTTTAATACGTAATACTTTATTCTCGTAATCATCAATAGAGCGGAAATTAAACATTACACTGTTGATAGATGAATTACGATTAATTTTATTTGGCACTACGTAACGAATTAAATTGCCAGGATTAACATCGATAAATGATTGTTCGATAATGTTCCCACTAGCAGCCTTACCAGCAATTTCTCCTGATTTAGAACAATAATCTACTAAATCAAAAACGTGGACGGAATTACCACATGCAAAGATATTAGGATGCGATACGCTTCTGAAATCTTGATCAACCATAATTCCATTTGTGATAGGACTTAATTTAACTTTAAGCGATTCAGCTAATTCGTTTTCGGGGATTAGGCCAACCGAAAGGATTAAGGCATCACAAGGAATAATTTTTTTACTAGATTCAATATACTTTCCATTTTGATCTAGACTCATTATTTCAACTGCTTCTAATCTTTCTTCACCAATTAAACGAGTAACGGTTGTAGATAAATAAAGCGGAATATTAAAATCATTTAAGCATTGTTCAATATTACGTCTAAGACCAGACGGAGTCTTTCTTACTTCGTACACGCCCAGAACTTTACCACCCTCTAAAGTAATACGACGCGCCATAATTAGTCCAATGTCACCGCTTCCTAAGATGACAAAATTATTACCTGGTAGGTATCCTAATTTATTTACATAGAACTGAGCTTTACCCGCAGTCATCACTCCGCTCGGATTGGTACCTGGGATAAGTATTTGTTTTGCGCTTCTTTCTCGACATCCCGTCGCAAAAATCAATTTTTTAGTAAATATACGATATCCACCTCTAGCGTTTACGCATTCAATCACATAATCATCTCCAACACTAGCAATCGAGAAGACGAAAGTCTTCATAAAATATGTAATATTAGTTTTATCTTTTAAAGCATCGATTTCTTTTTGTGCGTATTCAGGTCCGGCCATTAACTTTTGATATTTAACTAGACCAAACCCGTCATGAATACATTGCTTTAAAATACCGCCTAAATAATCATCTCGTTCAATTAAAGCAACTCGATAAGATAAATTATCGCTAACTTTATTAATCGCGGCGAGTCCTGCTGGACCACCACCGATTACGACTACATCAAAACGTACGATTTGCATAATTATTTACTTTTCCTATCTAGTACATGCACATTGCCTTTCTTAGCAATGTTAGCGTAGTCTACTCCTTTTTCTTCCGCTAAGATTTTTAATACTTGTGGGCCACAGAATCCACCTTGGCAACGTCCCATGCCTGCTCTCGTTCTTCTTTTAATTGCATCGGTAGAATTAACAGGTAATGGACGACGAATTGCATCAATAATTTCTTGTTTAGTGATTTTCTCACAACGACATACTACTTCGCCATAATTCGGATTACGTTTAATAAGATTATCTTTCATTTCAAGAGGCAAAGAGGCAAAGTCAATTGGCGGCTCTCTCTTAGGATTAAAGTTAGAATTGAATCTAGTGTCTTTAAGTAAAACCGCGGTTAATTTAGCAACTTCTTTACCAATCGCGGGTGAACAAGATAATCCGGGTGATTGAATACCTGCTGCATGAATTATGTTCTTAGTCCATTTGCCTTGTTGAATGACAAAATCTTCTTCATAAGTACATGCTCTAGTGCCTGAGAAGTAGGTAATTATATCTTTAGTAGAAATGTTCTTAAATAATGCTTTCTGACGATTTAAGATATCTATAATTGATTTCTTCTCAGTAGAGAAATCTTCTTTAAATGGCGTTTCATAAGCATCAGGCCCTAATAAGAAATTACCATCAACGGCTACAATTGTTCCACCGCCTTTAGTCTTTGCTTTAGCGTCACTTAGGTGTTTTAAACCTAGGGTATTTTTAGGGTATTTTTAGGGATTTTTGATAAATATATTATCCGGTTGATAGCAAATCCCATGGTCCTCTTGGCCAAACTCTTTTCCATCCTGTACCTTGAAAGGATGATACATCGCATGTGCTTCACCGCCAAAATACTCATAATGCGTATCGTCGTCCCTTTTACCTGCACATATTTCCTTTAAACCTTCCAGCATGGCACTGATTAATGATATATCATCAAAGCATTTTGCATGACCATGTAGAAGTAAGTCTGCTTTTTCTTCCAAAAACA
>JAKSUY010000035.1 GCA_024408495.1 Bacilli bacterium | reverse complement strand
ACTTACTACATCTGCGTCTTTAGCGATGATGTTGCTTGCATAAGTACCAGTAACACCAATTCCACCTAAGCAATACGGATGAGATGAAACACATACTGATTTACCCGCTTGAGTTTCTCCAAACGGAATCTTAAATTCGGCTGCGAAGTTTTCAACTACTTCCCCGGCTTCGCTATATTTAACTCCGCCACCCACAATGATTAATGGTTTCTTCGCTTTTTTAATTACATTAACTAAATCATTAAGTTCATCGTTAACCGCGATTGGACGAGTAATACGATGCACTCTTTTCTTAAAGAAATATTCTGGATATTCGAATGATTCGCCTTCGACATCTTGTGGTAGACCGATTGCGACCGCTCCAGTATCGCTTGGATCAGTTAATACACGCATCGCACTAATTAAAGCAGTCATAATTTGTTCAGGACGAGTAATTCTATCCCAATATTTACAAACCGGTTTAAAAGCATCGTTAGTGGTGGTGGCTAATGAATTAGATTGTTCTAATTGTTGTAACACTGGATCAGGTTGACGAGAAGCAAATGTATCCGCTGGGAACACTAATAGCGGAATGTTATTAACGGTTGCGGTTGCACAAGCTACTACCATATTCGCAGCGCCTGGGCCAACACTAGAGGCGCAAGCAATAATTCTTTTGCGATTACTTTGTTTAGCAAATGCAATAGCCGCATGACACATTCCTTGTTCATTTCTTCCTTGCATAACTTTTAGACTTCCAGGATTAGTGTCTAAGGCTTCGCCTAGACCAACAGCTATTCCGTGCCCGAAAATTGTAAAGAAGCCATGAACGAATTTGCTTTCCTTACCATCCATCTCGACATATTGATTGTCAAGAAACTTTACAATCGCTTGCGCGGTTGTCATTTTGATTTTTTTATTCATAATATCTCCTTAAGCACGGGCAATCATTTCGCCGTACTTTTTCTTTTCTTCTTTAATAAAGTCTTTGACTTGTTTTGGATTTGGTAAATCATCAGAGCAGTTATTACTTCTTACCATCATCGATGCTTCAGCGCTACCGAATTCAAGGCAGTCGATGATCGGCCATCCTTGGTATAAACCATATAGGAATCCGCTCGCATAACCATCGCCTCCGCCAAAACCTTTACGAGCATTAACCGGGAATGGTTTAATAGAGAATTTTTGTCCATCGATTGTGTAAGCAGTTGAGCCTTTCATGCCGTGTTTAATAACCACGATTTTGGCATTATAGCTTTGCCATAATTTTGCGCTTTCTAAATCGCTCATACGCGGTTTAATTAACCTCTCGGTTAAATCAAACTCTTCTCTTGAGCCCATGATGATATCTGCTTCTTTTGCAATCGTAGAATAATAAATCGCAATTTCATCCTTGTTCTTCCAGTTATAAGCCCGATAGTCGATATCAAAAATTACTTTAGTTTTATTCTTCTTCGCTAAATGGACTGCTTTAATCGCTGCTTCTCTTGAAGGAGATTCTGCTAAAGCAGTACCTGAAATTAATAATGCTTTTGCGCTTTTAATATAATCTTCATCTATATCATCAACTGATAATTGAAGATCAGCGATTTTATTTCGATACATTAAAATTGAACTTTCTTTTGCTGAGAGCATTTCGGTAAAGGTTAGACCAAGATTTTCTCCGTTCTTACAACGAGTAATGTGCGAAGTATCAACGCCAATTCGTTTAAAGTAATCGGTAACAAAGTCACCGAATTGGTCGTTACTTACTTTACCAATAAATCCAGTTTTTAAACCGTGCTTAGTAACTCCCACAGTGATATTTGCTGGCGAGCCGCCTAGATACATTTCAAACATATGTACTTTTTTGAGTGGTTTAAAACCTTCTTTAACTTTATCGTTATAGGCAGGATTAAAATCAATCGCTACTCTACCTAATAAAATTAGGTCTAATTTTCTTTTTTTATCAAATTCAATGTATTTCATGGTTAACTCCTAATTATTTTTTCTTTTTGGTATCCTTAGCGCTATCAATGGGGTTTTCTTTGCCTTCAAGAGGTTTCATTTCCTTCATCATCTTTGCTAATTCAGGATCGATATCCACTGGTTTCTTTTCAACTGCAGCAATATCCTTTTGAACCGATTTTTTCTTTTGTTCTTCTTCCCATTCACGTTTAGTTAACGCTAACATCATCGCATCATATTTCTTATCAAGTTTATAGAAGGCAAGAACAAGAACAACACCGGCAGCGATAATTAATGGTCCCCAAACGTAAAGACCTTCAATCATTCTAACAGAGCTAGGGCATGAAGGATCGATATCATAACCCGCGGATGAAAGTAATTGAGTAATAATGACTGATGCTAAACCAGAACCAAGTTTAGTGCCTACACTACCACCAGCGCTAATAAAGGCTTCTTGACGGACTCCGTTTTTCCAATGCCCGAAGTCTACAACATCACCTAGCATACCAAACACAACTGCATTAAGCGGCGCTAGACCAATTGAACGAATTACACATATTGCGTAAAGCATCGGTATATTATCAAAACCAACGGTGTATGAGAATACGGCAAATATAACTTGGCCTACTAGAGCAAAAATTCCACCAGCAAGCGCCATGTTACGTTTACCGATTTTCTTCATTAACGGCATGCAAATAAAGACACCGCCAACTAGAACTAAAGTTTCAACCAAAAAGAACGTATTGTAATATTTATCAAGATTCATATCGCCAAGTACCCATTTTGAATAATAAGGCAATGTTGTACCAACGACACCGAACGAGACGCTTTGGAACATCCAAAGCAATAAAACCGCCCAGAAGTATTGGTTTTTAATTAAGAACTTGAGACCTTTCTTCATTGGTAGTTTTTTAGTTTCGCTTTTTGCGTTGACTGATTTCTTTTCTTCTTCTGGTTTAACTTTTTCTTTACAGAAAATAAAATTAATTAACAACAAGACTAAGCCTACTGAAGACCAAATTGCCATTGTGAAAGCCCAAGCGTTTTGATCTTGAATGCCGCCCATCGCGCCAACAAGAATTGGAGTAAAAGTAACTGCTAAAATTTTACCTAATGGAGATAAACCCATCCTGACATTACCTAACATATCACGTTCGTGTGAACTGCGAGTCATAAGGGTTGATAAAGTACCATAAGGTAAATTAATTGCAGTATAACAAATCGTGGTACAGAAGTTATAAGTTACAGCAATGTATAAAATCTTGCCCCATAGCGGCACCCCTGCACCTTGCGGGACAGTGAATAGTAAAACTGCTGAGAGACAGAACGGAATGCTCATCCAAAGCAACCAAGGTCGCGCTTTACCCCAACGAGAATGTGTTTTTTCAACGACAATTCCCATAATAATATCTGAGAACCCATCGAACACACGTGAACCAAGCATAATGTAACCGATAATAGCTGCATCAATCATAACGGTGTCGGTATAGAAAGAAGTTAATAAGGCACCAATCATCCCGAAAACGATGTTACATGCAACATCGCCTCCAGCGTATGCTAATCTAGTACCCCAATTAATCTTTTGATCAAACCCATTAAAAGTTCGACCTTGAGTGCTTTGAGTATTATTTTCCATATACTCCTCCTTGAAGTGAATCTAACGCGCGCAAACGCCTACGACTTAGGTAGGCATTATGCGCGCTTGTAATAAAATAAAGTTAAATTAAAACTTAATTTCGCTAAGTTTAACTGGACGGTGTTCTTTGAGTGATTTCTTGGCGGCTAAACCCATTAACACTGGTTGTAAGCCATCCATAACTCCTAATGGAGTATTAGTCTTCTTTTCAATCGCATCAATGAAGCATTTAACTTCTTTTGCATAAGCATCCATGTATCTCTCTAAGAAGAAGAGTAATGGTTTTTCACCAGTAACTCCGCATTCATTTGCAATCACGATGTTACTTTGCGAATCATTCGCATTCATGACCATACCTTTTGAACCAAAGACTTCGGCTCTTTGATCATAGCCATAAACCGCTTTACGAGAATTATCAATTACTGCTAATGCACCATTTTCCATTTTTAAGGTTACAATCGCGGTATCAATATCGCCAGCTTTACCAATAGCTGGATCGACTAAGACCGCACCATTTGCATAAACTTCAGTCGCGTTACAGCCCGCTAAATAGCGAACCATATCGAAGTCGTGAATCATCATATCGAGGAATATACCACCCGATACTTTGATGTAATCAATTCCTGGTGGAGCGGGATCACGAGAAGTAATTTTAATAAGTTGCGGTTTGCCAATTTTACCGGCTTTAACTGCATCTCTAACCGCTTCAAAGTTATGGTCAAATCTACGATTGAAACCAACTTGGTATTTAATTTTTGGATTTTTCTTTAAGCAATCCATAACGGCTTTAATTTTTTTGACGTCATGGTCGATTGGCTTTTCGCAGAAAACGTGTTTACCAGCTTTAATTGCTTCCATCGAAATCTTTGAATGTGTATCGGTGGATGAACAAATTAAGACTGCTTGGATTTCTTTATCCTTAAGGATTTCTTTGTAATCCTTCGTGGTGTTTTTAATACCCATTGATTTTGCCCATTTCTCAGTATCTTTATTCATAAATGGGTCCGCAATAGTTTTAATTGTTGCGTTTGGTACTTTGGTGGTAATACTTTGGGTGTGGACTTTACCAATACGTCCCGCACCAATAATTCCAACTGTAATCATAAAATGCTTTTACCTCCTTATTTTATAGACCAGTTTTAGCACGAATAAATTTACGTGCTTTGATTGCATATTCTAAAGGATTGGCTTTCGCTGGGTCTTGTTCGGCTTCTACTAACATATAGCCTTGATAATGGTTATCGGCTAGTACTTTAAAGATTGGTGTAAAGTTAATGCAACCATCACCTGGAACGGTGAACGCGCCTTTTCTAACGCCATCAAGGAAGCTAAGTTTTTTGGCTTTTACTTCTTTAACAATATTAGGGCGAATATCCTTTAAGTGAACGTGTTTAATACGCTTAACGTATTTCTTAACCATCTTAAGTGGATCTACTCCACAATAGGCAAAGTGACCAGTATCAAATAAAAGACTCACGTATTTTGGATTCGTGTTCTTCATGAACCTATCCACTTCCGCTTCATCTTGAATTACGGTACCCATATGATGATGGTAGGTTAAATGAATGCCATAGTCTTCTAAGGCAATCTTTCCTAATTTGTTCATGCCTTCACAGAAGACCTTCCATTCTTTGTCGTTCATTTTGTACTTATGACCAAAGACTGGAGTCTTAAGTTGACCTTGGACACTATGTGATTGTTCAGATGCACCAATAATCTTAGCGCCCATGGCTTTTAAGAATGTGCATTGCTTTCTAAAAGCTTTTTCTACCTCTTTAAAAGGCTTAGTAATTAAAAAACAGGAGAACCACTGATTGCAGATCTCCATGCCTCGTAAATCAAGCGCTTTCTTTAAAACTTTTGGATTCTTAGGATATTTATTTCCTACTTCTGAACCGGTATAGCCAGCAAGCGCCATTTCACTGACACATTGTTCAAAAGTGTTTTCTGCTCCTAAATCAGGCATGTCATCATTTGTCCATGCGATTGGAGCAATTCCAAGCTTTACTTTCTTCTTGTCAAACATTGTTTTCCTCCTTTTGACTGAAGTCAATTGTGCTTTTATTATAGCATAAATGTAAGCGCTTTTATTTATTTATATTAAATAAATGAAAATTATATTAATATTAATGTCGAGAATAACCAAAAAAATGGTAGTTACATCAAGTTAAAAAATAAGGTTTTGTGTAATTATTTTAGATTAAAATATTTAACGGCATTGGTGAATGAAATATCTTGAATGACTTTACCAACACTTTTAATATCGCCAGTCATTTCGCCATTTACAATCGCCTTGCCTAAATAGTCGCAAAGGATTCGTCTAAAGTAGTGGTGGCGAGTGTAACTGAGGAAACTTCTTGAATCAGTAAGCATGCCTACAAACACTCCTAAATGGCCAACACTAGTTAAATCTTTAAGATGTTTCATCATTCCTTCTTTGTTATCAAGGAACCACCAGGCTGGTCCATATTGAATCTTGCCGCGATATGAATCGTCTTGGAAACAGTTAATAAGAGACATAATTTCTAAGTTTGCCGCTGGATTAAGATTAAAAATAATCATTGGAGGCAAAGAATTCTCTACATCTAATTTATCCATTAATCTAGATAGATTATAGATTGAATTATTTTCCGCGATTGAATCATAACCAGTATCTAATCCTAATTTGTTAAACATTTTGGTGGAGTTATTTCTCATCGCTCCATAATGGAGTTCGCTACGGATGTGGTATTTGTGATACATCTTAAGTAAAGCATAGACCATATAACCTTTATATTGTTTAGCTTCACTAACTGAAATATTTGCGCCTTTCATTCTTTTAGCGAAAAGTTTACTAGCGATTTCTTTACTAGTAACTGGGTAGACATTTTCTATGCCCATATCAGATGCGGTGCAACCGACTTTGACGAACGCTTTTAATTTAGCCTCTAAAGTTTTAAGTAATTCATCAAGAGTAAAAATCTTGCCTAATTTCTTTACATAGTCTTTAAATAATTTAGCTTCAATATTTAAGAACTTGTCAGTTCTAAATGCTGGATAAACTTTAAAATCCTTATATTTCTTATTAATTTTTGTAAAGACGGTTAAATCATCCCAAGCTTCGTTAGTAGTGAAGATATATTTAACATTACTGTTTTTAATTAACGAACTACGAGTAACTTTGTGTTTCTTTAAATATTCATTACAATGGTTCCAAATCTTAAGTGCATTAGTTTTATTAATTTCAATATCGCAATTAAAATAGGCTTTTAACTCTAATTGACTCCAATGGGTTAGAGGGTTTAAATAAGCGGTTCCAAGCGCTTCACAATAAGCGAGGAATTTTTCTTTTGGCGAGGCCTTGCCAGTAATGAATTCTTCATTAACTCCAGCATTTCTCATTAATCTCCATTTGTAGTGATCGCCGCTTAGCCACATTTCATAAATGTTATTAAATGGTTTATCTTCTAAGATTTCTTTTTCACTGATATGACAATGATAGTCAAAAATTGGCATTTTTTGAGCGTATTTAAAATATAGCTCTTCACTCACTTTATTAGAAAGCAAGAAATTATTTTTTATGTAACTCATACCAAATATTATATGTTATATAAGTTGTTTTGTAATATTCTTTTATCTTTTATATATAAAAGTTATTTTACCATTGCTTGAATCTTTCTCATCGCTCGATAATTTTCTTTCCAATATTCCAACCCTTTTTCAAAGGTGTTGATTTCGGGCGTTGGTGCGATTTCAGCCATTAAATCACCGCGGTAATTAATTTTCTTTAATCCTTTAGTGACATCTTTATAGTCAATTTTTCCACGAAAAGGAATCCAGTGTTTATCTTTAATGTAATCATTATCGTGAATGTGAAGGCAAACGACACGTTCGTTCATTTCTTCTAGCATCTTCCTTGCTGAATGGTTCATATGCCTAAACATTTCTGCATGACCAATATCAACACACGCTTTTACGTACTTACTATTTACTCCATCAATAATGGCGTTGAACGAATCTGAGAAAGAGCACGAACACGGTCTTGCCAGTCCTTTTTTATCATCCCAGCACCACATATTTTCTACACAAATAACGACATTTGCTTTTTTGGCATAAGGTAATAATTTTTTATAAAATCTAATATTTTCCTTGTCGGTGTGTTCGTTCCAAGGATGAATTACTAAATGTTTGATTTTTAAAATTCCGCATATCTCAATCGATTTTAATAATTTCTTCCACTCTAATTTATTGTAACGAGGTTTACCATCTATATAAGATGGAAATGGAGCATGAGCTTGCACTAATGGAAGTTTAATCTTGTCTGCATATTCTTTTAATTCTTGTGCTTTCTTTTTGTAATTTTTTCCTAAAAAGTAACTTGTCATTTTTCTAGTTTGGCCTTCTTTTTGGATTGTAATATCTGCGCACTCAAAACCTAAATCCTTGATTACTTTCAAGGCGTTTTTCTTTTTTTTTAAACAAGAAATAGTCTCTGTCATCATTCCGATTCTCAACATACGTTATGACTTTTATTAGTTTTAAAATATCGAGATTGATAATATTATAGAACTTTTTAACGATAGTATTATAATAATCATAAACGGGATTTATGATTAAGATATTACAATTTGGTGAAGGCAACTTTCTTAGAACCTTCGTAGACCTATACTTTGAGACTTTAAATCAGGAAGGATATGGACCATATGAGGTCAATATCATTAAACCAATTATTTCTGGAAATTTATCAAAATTTTATAAGCAAAATAACAAATATCACGTTATTTTACGTGGCAACAAGAACAATAAGATCATCGAAGATGTTTATAAGGTTAATTCAGTAAAAAGCGCGATTGAAAATTTTAACTCAGATAGTTTTGTATTTACTTTAATTAAGGATAAAGATTTAAAAATTATTGTTAGCAACACTACTGAAGCCGGTATTGCCTATAACGATAACGATAAAATATATGACTATTGTCACATTACTTATCCCGGAAAACTAACTTCGTTACTATATTTAAGGTTTAAGGCAGGATTACCTGGCCTACATCTTCTGCCGGTTGAATTGATTGAAAATAATGCAACCGAATTAAAGAGATGTGTTGATAAATACATCACGCTTTGGAATTTAGGTGAGGATTTTAGAAAATATAACAATACTCAAAATGTTTATTCAAACACTTTAGTAGACCGTATTGTTTCTGGTTATCCAAAAGATGCTGTAACTAAAGATCATCTTACTAAACTTATCGGAGAAGAAGATGAGCTTATGAGCGTTGGTGAACCATTTGGATTATGGGTTATTGAAAAAAAAGGCGATATCGTTAATTTAATTAAAGACGGCACACACAATATCGATATTATTTTAGCGGATGATATTACCTATTATAAAAAGAGAAAAGTAAGGGTATTGAACGGTAGTCATACCAATTTAGTGCCTTACGGACTTTTTGCGGGTAAGGAAACCGTTTACGACTGTATGAAAGACGGAGAAATGCTCAAATTTATAACGGACACCCTAAATAACGATATCATTCCGTTCGTCTCTAATGACATCAATATGACTAAGAAATTTGCGGATGAAGTAATAGAAAGATTCTTAAATCCATTCTTAAATCACCAACTAACAAGTATTGCGCTTAATTCTATTTCTAAATGGAAAGCGAGAGATGTATGTAGTTTTAAAGACTATTATGATAAGTATCACGAAGTGCCTAAATATTTAACGATTGGTTTTGCTTACCTTATTTATATGTATCAACACATTGAAAATAGCGGAGATAAATACATTTGTAAATTACCAAAGCGCACCTTTGATGTAAGAGATGATTTAGTGTACTTAGAATATTTTAAAAAACATTCGGTGCATGATTTCTTATCCGATAAATCAATTTGGGATATCGATTTAACTGACTTTAACGGCTTAGAAGAATCAATTAATAAATATCTTGCATACTTGCAAGATGCCTGTCTTATAGAACCGGCATAAATATCTTGCATTAATTAATGAAGGTAAGGAATTAATATGAGTGATTTACTAATCATTAATAAGAACGATAACGTTGGAGTTTCGCTTAAAGCAGGTAAAGTTAAACTTGGTCACAAGGTTGCTTTAAAAGATATTAAAAGAGGCGGCCAAGTTATTAAATATGGTGAAGTGATTGGTATCGCAAAATCTAATATTAAAAAAGGTGATTGGGTCCATTCCCATAATTTAGCATCCCATCTTAATCAAAAATTTAATTATTCATATAACCCTAAATTAAATAAGGTAAAGAAAGAACAAGGTTATTTCTTAGGCTATAAAAGAAAGAGCGGTCCAGCGGGTATTCGCAATGATATTTATTTAATTCCAACGGTTGGTTGTGTTAACTCGTTGGCAAGAACTCTTAAAGAAAAAGCTAGCAAATTAAAATTAGGTAGTATTGATAATATCTTTGCCATTACTCATCAATTTGGTTGTTCGCAATTAGGAGAAGACCACGATGATTTTAAAAAACTCTTAGTTTCATTAGCACTTAATCCAAATGCTACTTACGTAATCTTTATTGGTTTAGGCTGTGAAAATAATCAAATTAGCGGAATTAAAGAATTATTAAAACCTTACAAAAGAGACAACATCTTTTTCTATAATGCTCAAGAAGTTGATGATGACATTACTTATGGCTTTAACTTGTTAAAGAAATTAGTAGATAAAGCTTCTAAATTAAAAAGAAGTAAAGTTAGTTTATCGGAATTAACGATTGGATTAAAGTGCGGTGGCTCTGATGCTTTTAGTGGACTTACTGCTAATCCGAAAGTTGGGGAAGTGAGTGATAAACTGATTGCCTATGGTGGATCATCAGTATTAACTGAAGTGCCAGAAATGTTTGGGGCTGAACAAATATTAATGAATAAATGTTTCAATAAAGATATTTATCAAAAATATCTAAAATTAATTACTGATTTTAAAAAGTATTACACTGATCTAGGCTTCCCGGTTTATGAAAATCCTTCACCTGGAAATAAGGAAGGCGGAATTACTACATTGGAAGAAAAATCATTAGGCTGTATCACTAAAGCAGGAAACACGCCAATCGTTGATGTGTTAGATTACACTCAAATCGTTAAGAAGCAAGGTTTGAATGTTTTAAATGGCCCAGGTAATGACTTAATCGCTGCGACTGCTTTAGCGGCTTCTGGCGCACAATTAATTTTATTCACAACAGGTAGAGGTACACCATTTGTAACTATTGTTCCTACTCTTAAGATTGCTACGAACACGAATTTAGCAAGGCACAAAAAGAATTGGATTGATTTTGATGCTATGAGTAATTCAAGCGAACAATTATTTAAATTAGTAATTGACACCGCTAGTGGTAATTATAAAACTAAACAAGAAGATAATGGTGAGATTGCTTTCTTCAAAAAAGGAGTCACGCTTTAATGAATGCTAAGTGGATTAGCACAAAAAGAAACTAATTATTTTTCCTATTCTTTAATTAAGAAATTTGATTTAAAAAAGAGAGTCAAAAAGGCAATTATGAAAGTTTATTGGAATGATTAATTGTATAAAATGAGCATTCCTAAAGGAATTAGGGCTCACGTAATTTTAGACAATAAATATGATAAAGTGATAAGCAACAAAGAAATTATAATTAATCGGCATCGATAATTTTATTAAAACACCCTACAATTTAATTTTAAGTTATTTATTATTTCTTTTTTAAGTAGAGCATTCTTGAATAAATGCCGTTAAATTTGTCTTTATCAGTAGTGGAATATAGCGAACCTAAATCAATCCCTTTATTCATTAAATCTTTACCGGAAATTACTCTATGATAAATCTGAGATTTATTTAAATTATACTGTTCGCGCATGTTTACTTCATATTGGTAATTTGGATTTAGTCCTTTCATTTTCCAAATATTGCTTTTAACATTCTTTTTGGTTTCAATTACCACTAATATGGCTTCGTCTTTTTTATCGCTTACAACGTTTGCGCTATAATAACGATTGTCATCAAAGCAATTATCAATGATATAGAAATTGCCATATTGTAATAGTTTACGATGTGCTTTATAAAATTTAACTTGTTTACTAACAATATTTAATTTCTCGCTACTTAATTTCCGCAAATCAAATTCATAACCAAACGCGCCCATGGCGTTAATATTAAAGCGGTCTTCGAGCGAAGAAGATCCGGATATTTCAGGCTTTACCGAATTATCAGCCGAAACATGGGCTCCGTAGCTACTTTGTGGATAAGCAGCTAAAGTGCCACAGGAAATATAAGTTCTAAAATATGAATTAGAATTATCACTTCCCCAAGTTTGTGGCATGTAGTACAGCATTCCTAAATCGTATCGACATCCACCGGATGAGCATGATTCAAATAGTATATTTGGATATTTATTAATTAATCGGTCAATTAAATCATAAGTACCATAAATAAAACGATACATAAACTCACCTTTTTTTGTACCATAATTAGAATAATTATCTGTCATGAAGCGATTGTAATCCCATTTAACGTAATCAGGATTAGCTTCATCAAACGTTTTACTTAAAGTATCGAACAAATAATTCACTACTTTTGGATTACTCATATCAAGCATTAATTGATGGCGACGAGGCATCGGCTCGCGATTTGGAATTTCAGAAGCGAATTCTGGATGAGCACGATATAAATTGCTATTAGGTGATATCATTTCTGGTTCTACCCATATACCAAATTTAATCCCCTTTGCTTTTATTTTATTAGCAAATGATTTTAATCCTTTAGGAAATTTATTTTTATCTACAAACCAATCGCCTAGAGCACGTTTTTCATCGATACGGTTTTTAAACCAACCATCATCAACCACAAATTGTTCAATTCCAACTTGTTTGGCAAGTGTAGCCATCTCAAGTAAAGATTTCTCATTGATTTTAAAAGTTGTGCCTTCCCAACTGTTAAATATAATTGGACGTAATTTATTTTGATATTCAGAGCGAACGATATGCTTTAAGACGAATTGATGCATTGCTAAAGTAATGTCATCAAGATTTTCTGCGACTATCATAATGGCTTCAGGAGTAATAAATGTTTCGTTCTTTTTGATTTTGTAAGCAAATAAGAAATCATTTATTCCGACTTGTATATAGCCTTTTTTTAAGAAATCATTTGATTCGATTATTTCTTTATGATTGCCACTGTATATCAAATTGAAAGCATAGTATATGTTATGTTGATTATCCTTTATTTCAATAAAGGGATTATGCTTAGCGGAACTGCTTCCGATGTTCGATGAGATTATATAAGTGCCGTTCACTAAATGAGTAGTATGTCGAGTCCTCTCAAATGCCCAAGAACCATCAAAGGAATAAATATCTATATCATTACTACTTAGAGGTAATTGAAGTGATGCTAAACGATTAATTTTAATCGTATCGCCTTTATTCAATAATTCATTTTTACATACGATAACGTTTGAATCTTTGAAAACGGAATAATAGTGGTGTAATTCCACTTTTCCTTCTTTGTCTACTTCAACAATTTCTAATGTTTCTTTTGTGCCTCGAGCATGCGGTCCGTTTATTTTAATTTCATCTTTAGCAATGTGAGCGCTCTTATAATAGAAACGATTAGTGAATGATTCGATTTTGCCATCAATAATAATGCTTGGTTCGTTTTGGTTGCCATCCCCGATACTTGAGGTAATTAGATTATCAATATTATAATCGCTATTCGAACCGGATATGCAAATCAGAGGTTTACTTTGATTTAGTTTTGGAGCGTTTGCTTTTAACCCGTAATATTTTTGTGTAATGTAGCGCTCTTTTTGTTTAAAATTTGAGCGCAAATCGCGGTGTTCCTTGATTTCAAAAATAAGTGAAGTATCATTAGTTTCTACTACAATAAATGGTAATTTAATTTTAATCATGAATATTATTATAAATTAATAATATTTATAGTCAATTATCTATTTGAAGTAGAAATGATTTGTATAATTATTTATTAAAACTTTCGTAGCAATTTTGCTAAGAGAGTTATGTATCCACAATATTGTGATAGAATTGTTCCTATAATTATAATAAATATGTTTGCTTAATTTTGTATTTATAAATAT
>JAKSUY010000034.1 GCA_024408495.1 Bacilli bacterium | reverse complement strand
TACCTCTTTAGTCTTGTGTTAGTATATAAAATAATTTACTTATTTACAACCAGAATCTAATAATTGTTTTGCAAATTCGTTGAGAGTAGTTAATTGTCCATACTTCTCAATTGGTATTTTTACCGTGAATTCTTTTTCGATTTCATTGATTAATGTGATATAGGTCATGGAATCGCTGTGGAGATCATTTATCCAGTGAGCGTTACCATCAACATCTTTTTCTAAGAAAAGTACTTCTTTAAATACATGGTTTAGTTTACGAACAACATTTCGCTTTGCGTTAACATCATAGCTTGCTAAGACATCAATCTTTTTCTGAGCGGAATCGTTGTTCTTATATTCGCCTTCTAAATATTTTTCTTTTACTAAGAAACGTTTAACTTTAAGGCTGCTTGATAAGGGTAGCGGTTCTTTGGTTAAGACAATTCGGTTCACTTGCTTATGAAGCGGAAGAGTTGAATTGACTTGATTCACCTCTTTATTAATCTTTAAAGTATCGGTTTGGATAACTAAAACAATTTTATTTTTTACCGCAAAAACCGCTAGATTCATTACGCCTTTTATTTTCTTAAAATAAGATTCGATTTCTTCTGGATAAACGTTTTCACCATTGCTTGCAATGATTGTTTCTTTTGCGCGACCAACTAAGTAATAACGACCATCGCTATCTATTTTCGCAATATCTCCAGTCGAGAAATAACCCTCTCGGTCAAGGCTAGTTGCTTTTTCTTTTCCGTTAATAATTTCTTTGATATGAATAATAGGCGATTTAATTAATAATTCGTTTTTGCGATTTATTCTATAAGAAACATGGAATAAAGGACGTCCGATGCTTCTTTTCATTCGATCTTGAATGTTAGGAGATAATTCTACACTAGTAACACCGACTTCAGTCATACCATATCCGTTATATAGCGGATAACCGATACCATTTACAATCTTAGCGGCTTCTTCGTTAAGATAGCCACCACCAGATATTAAGTATCTAATTTGAGTGCCTAAGGTTAAGCGTTGAGCAACTCTTTGCGCGGTATGGACACCGAAACCAGCATCTTTTAATTTTATTAAACCAAGATTATATTTAATGACATTGTTAATTTTTTCTTGATAGCGTTTATCAACACGATTCATAAAGTTCTTTGCAAAGACTTCATAGAAAAGCGGTACGTGATAAACGTGAGTGACTTTTAATTCTCGAATTTCTTTAATTAAAGTAACTGGATCTTGGAAATCGGTAAAGACGATGGTCGAACCATAGAAGCTATACCAAAGGAAAACCGCTACAAATGCGAATATGTGATGAAGCGGTAATAAACCGATAATACGAAGCGGACGGATGCTTTGTGGATATATAATATCCATATTTTCTTCTGGCATCTTTTTGCTAGCGTTAAGTTGGTTAAGCATGTTATTCCCATCAAAGACCATTAATTTAATTTCGCCAGTTGTACCGCTAGAACAGAAAATAACTTCATCTGACCAATTAAATTGGAAAGTTAAATCTTCACTAATATCGTTAACATCGTTAACGGATAGGGTAATTATGTCTTTACCATAATCGTTCTGATCGTCGGTAACAATAGCAATGGCTTTTGCGCTCTTTAATACATTTTCGGTATTTTCTTTAGCGAGTTTAGCATCAATTAAAAGCGGGCGGTATCCGTTCATTAATAATCCCCAAAAAAGGAAACACCAAAATGGTGAGTTATTTACCTTTAAGCCTACTACGCCATTTTTAACTTTTCTATCCGCAAGCAAAACGCTTAACTTTCTAGCCATACTTTCGCTTAGTCTAGCGTATTGTCCGTATCGATAAGTTTTAATATCACCGCTATTCTCATGATGAAGAAACGCAAGGTTATGATGTGGATTATTAATAATCGCTTTATAAATTTCTTTAAAAGTCGTTAGATTTTGATTTAATAGTTCGCTTGCCTTGTTTGCAAGTTCTTGAATTTTTTTCTTCTTGCTCATGGTATATTATTTTAGCATAAAATAATAATTACTTCCAAACTTAAAAGTATATAATGTTTCTATGCACAATAAGAAAGATTATCGTCTTATTTATATGGGCACTCCTGAGATGAGTGCCACGACTTTTGAATCCCTTATCAAGAGCGGATGGAACTTTGTTGCGCTTATTTCTCAAGAAGATAAAGAAGTTGGAAGAAAGCATCTTTTAGTCGAGACTCCTACTAAAGTAGTAGCGAAAAAATATAACATTCCAGTTTATCAACCGCATAAGATTCGCGAAGACTATGAATTCGTTAAAGAACTTAATCCGGATTTAATTCTTACTTTTGCCTATGGGCAAATTATTCCACAAGGATTATTAGATATTCCTAAATATGGTTGTCTCAATCTTCATGGTTCGCTTTTACCTAAATATCGTGGAGCGGCTCCAATTCAACGTGCCATCATTAATGATGAAAAGGAAACCGGCATTACTCTAATGGAAATGGTTGATAAGATGGACGCCGGAAGAATGTATGCAACTATTAAAGTTAAAATTGAAGACAAAGACAACTACACTTCATTAATGAAGAAACTAAGTGAAGCTGGAACTAAAATCGTTAACGATTATCTACTTAAATATTTAAATGGTGATCTTCTAGGCAAGACGCAAGATGAAAGCAAAGTAACATTTGCTAATAAAATTACGCCCGAAGAAGAACATTTAAATATTAATTTAACCGCCAAAGAACAAATTAATTATATTCGTGCATTAAGCAATGCTCCTGGTGCGTATTTGTTTCTAGATAATCAGAAACTTAAAATTTATGAAGCAAAAATTTATCGTGAAGAGAATAAAAAACCCGTCGGGACAATATTACTAGAAGATAAACATCTTCTTTATCAGGCTAAAGATGCGCTAATCGAATTAATTAGTATTCAGCCACAAGGTAAAAACAAAATGGTCGCTAGAGATTATCTTAACGGCCATCTTGATATTATTGGAAAAATTTTAAAATAATTTTTGATTAAGCTTGCGCGTTTTCTGCTTTCGGGGCAACTTTCTTTTCTTTGATAAAGAACCAAGTAAATAGGAATCCGCCGATAGCCGATATCAATAAACCTGCAGTGTAAAGTCCAAAGCCTAATAAAGCATTTGGTTCGCCATTGACATATGTCATTAAAGGAATTGCAATAACGCCAGATGGACCCCAAGTGGTAGAAGCAACGCGAAATGCCATAACGAAGGCACCGCCAAAACCCGCTCCTAAACCAGCGGTCAAGAAAGGTAAACCCAAAGGAAGAGTAACTGAATAAATTAATGGCTCGCCGACCCCGCATATTCCCGGAACTATTGAGCCGACAATATTTTTTTGTAATTGATTATTTTTCATACGGCGCGCTTTTAGATAAAGCGCAACCGCAGCGCCGACTTGTCCGGCACCAGCCATTGCTAGAGCTGGATAAAGAGTAACGAAACCAAGTTTTTGAAATTCGACAGAATAAATTGCGACTAGACCATGGTGCATACCCATCATGACCAATGGTAAGAATAATGCAGCCGCAATAAAGCCAACTATAATCCTAACGATAACGTGTTCGTTCATTGTCATTTGTTGGATTAACCAAGCGATTCCATCAGCAATATATCCAGTGACGATCATAATTCCAAAAACATAAACTGCTCCGACAAGTAAAATTGAAATAAAGGGGGTGAGAACTGTGTCGACTGCATTAGGCATTCTTTTGTGAAGGAACTTTTCGACGAAAGACAAAAGTAAGCATGCAATGATAACACCAATAACTCCACCCTTACCAGCCAAGAGAACACTTGACAACGAACCTTCTGAATCAGCTAAACCAATCAGTTTAGCTAATTCGGTAACTTCAGGAACAATACAAATGCCACCTAACATTAAACCTAGCATTGGGGTAGCGCCAAATTCTTTGGCAGCATTATAGCCACATGCTAAAGTAAGATAGGTAGTGAAACCTTTACTAAAGATTGTAAAAATATAGTAGAAAGCTTTAACGGGATTAGAAGCGGTTGATATAGTACCATTTGCTCCGAATTGACTAACAATACTAGCTAAAGCGGCAAATAATCCAGCGGCAATAATCGCAGGAATAAGGGGAGTGAAAATATTTGCTAGATGGCGCATTCCACGATTTAGCCAACCAAATCGTTTTTGTTTTTCTTTAATTTTGGATTTGTTCTCTTTCCAATCATCGTTTATGTTAAGTTTGTCCTTGCTTTCAGGAGCGGTGGCGGAAGTGGCATTATTCTTTAGTAAAGAATTAAATTCAGTAGCAACTTTTTGAGCCACGCCAGGACCTAAAACAATTTGCATTATTTTTTTATCAACAATTAATTGCATTACGCCTTCAACTTTTTTGAGTTCTTCTTCATTGACTTGTTTTGGATTTTTAACGCTAATTCTTAAACGCGTCATACAGTTCATTGAATTGTCGACGTTAATCGCTCCTCCGATATTGCTTAGGATGTTAGTAGCAATCTTCCGATAATCTTTTCCCATATTATTTTCTCCTCAATGTATTTTTAATATGTCCATTTGCTTTAACTAATTTATTAGTAGCTTCTTTTTTATTACATTTATTTAAAATCATTACAACGGCAGTTTTGGCGTGATAATTACATTGTTTTAAAGTTTTAATAGCATTAACGCGATCTACACCGGTGGCCATCATTACAATATTTTCGGCTCGAATGTGTAATTTCTTATTAGTAGGGACTACGTCAACCATTAAGTTCTGGTAACATTTACCCATCTTAATCATGGCGCCAGTAGAGATCATATTAAGGATTAATTTTTGAGTAGTTCCAGCTTTTAAACGAGTAGAACCGGTTAATACTTCTGGACCAGGCATAACTTCAATAGCAATATTTGCTAATTTTGAAATTTCGGCATTTTTACTGCAAGCAATACTACCGGTTTTACAACCAATTTTATTTGCATATTCTAATCCACCTATTACATAAGGAGTACGTCCGCTAGCGGCTAATCCAATTAATAAATCTTTCTTATTTAATTTAATGCTTTTTAAATTTTTAACCGCAAGCTCCTTAGAATCCTCAGCGCCTTCAACGGCGGTAGTTAAAGCTTTATTGCCCCCGGCAATGACTCCGATAAAAACATCAGGACTAACTCCAAAGGTAGGAGGACATTCACTTGCATCAAGCACGCCTAATCTACCACTTGTACCCGCTCCTAAATAAATTACGCGCCCGTTATGAAATATAGTTTCATAAGCGAGGTCGATTAGTTTAGCAATCGGTTTTAAAACGTTACCTACGGATTTACTAGCTTTTTGATCTTCTTGGTTCATGACCGTAGCAATTTCTAAAGATGACATCTTATCAAGATGCATTGTTTTTGGATTACGGTTTTCGGTCATAATCTTATTAAGATTAATCATGCCTATATAATAAGAGAAAACATAAAAAAAGTAAAGTAAGGTATAATATTACATATGGGTTTATTTTTTAAAAAGAAAAACAAAGAAAATTTATTAATAATTTATTCTCCGTTCGACGGGAAAGTAGTGCCGATTGAAAGCCTTAAAGATAAGACTTTTGCTAGTAAAGTGATGGGGGATGGTATTGCTGTTATTCCTAGCAAAGGCAAAATCTACGCTCCTATTAGCGGAACAATTTCTGCATTACTTGATACTAAACATGCCTATGGCATTACTTCCGAAAGTGGTTTTGATTTATTAGTGCATATTGGTCAAGATACAGTTAATTTAAAAGGCGAAGGATTTACCACTAACTTTAAGCAAGATGATAAAGTCAATCAAGGTGATTTATTAGGAACGTTTGATATTCCTTTTATTGAGCAACACGGTTATAGTATCGCTACGCCAATTATTTTAATTACTGGCAGTGAATATAAAATCAAAGAAAAAGCCAAAGAAGGGGAAATTAAAGTTGGTGATGTTTTACTAACTCTTAGTAAGTAAACCATGAAACTCCCTTTATATTATTCAGTTAACGTTAATGATTTGAAAACTAGTAAAAAAATTATTAATTTAATTAATAATAAAGACTACGTTTTTATTTCGTTACATGTCGCAGAAGAAAATAATAAAGACTACATAAAAAATACTATTGAATTGTGTAATTTATTAAAAATAAAACATGCTCGGGTAATTGCGGATATTTCTCCTAGAACCCTTAAGAGATTTATGCATATCGAGTGGACAATGGATTTGCGATTAGCGAAATCATTAAATTAGCTGAGAAGATGGTAATAGTGATCAACGCTTCCACTTTTAAAATTAGTGATTTAATTAAAGTTAAAAAAGTCAATAAATCAATTTTTGCGATGTTTAATTTTTATCCTCGCCCAGAAACCGGTATTGATTTATATCAATTCGTTAAAATTGCTCATGAATATAAGAAAATTAAGATTCCGCTTTATGCTTTTATTAGCGGAGATTTAAATAAACGCGGCCCTCTATTCATGGGTTTACCTACATTAGAATTTACTCGTGATTTACCGCCGTATGTTTCATATGTTTTGCTTAATAAAAGTAAATTATTAGATGGTGTGTTTGTGGGCGATATTGGTTTAAAAGAAGATACGATTAAACGAATTGATCAATATCAAAAAGATGGTGTTATACATCTTAAGGCGAAACTGTTAAACGCTGATTTATATAATAAAAAATTCACGAATCGGATTGATTCTCCTTTATCGTTAATCCGCATTTTAGAATCTAGAGAGTACGCTAGCGTTGGTCATAAGGTTAAACCAAATAACATTAAGAAAAGAATTAGAGGTTCTATTAGCATTGATAATGAAAGATATCAAAGATATAGCGGTGAGATTATGATTTATAAAAAAGATTATCCACTTGATCAAAAGGTTAATGTGATTGGTAATGTTGATAATAAATATTTATTATTATTAGATTTAATTAAAGGCGATGATCAATTCGTTTTGATTAAAGATTAAAGCCTTTCTTACTATAAACTAATTTACCGTTTACATAGGTTTGATAAACATTGAAGTCTTTATCGATGATAACAAAATCCGCTAAGTTACCGATTTTAATTTCGCCTAATTTATCAAGGCTTAAATTATCTCTTACATTTTTGCTCGCGAGATTGATTGTGTCTTCTAAACTAAGTTTAAAAGTTTCTTTCGCGTTCCTTAACGCAACATTCATTTCAAGAATACTTCCTGCGAGTTGTCCATTCTTAAGTACTGCGCGTCCGTTTTCTACATAAACCGGGAAAGTACCTAAATGATATGTGCCGCTCTTCTTATAGCGCGCTTCCATCGAATCGGTAATTAAAACCAATTTATCCTTACCTTTATTTTTAAATAAAATTTCAGCCGCTTCTTTACTAACGTGCTCAAAATCTAGGATTAATTCGGCATACAAATCTTTTTCTAAAAGAGCTGCGCCCACTAATCCAATATCGCGATGATGAAGTTTACTCATTGCGTTATACGTATGGGTAGTGCAACCTAATCCATACTTCATTGCTTTCTTTACGTCTTGATATTTAGCATTCGAGTGTCCAGCAGATATCACAATATGATTTTTCTTTAAGAAAGTTAAGAAAGCCGGACTAGCCTTTTCAGGTGCTAAGGTAACAACTTTAATCTTATGATTACTGGCTTTAATAAAAGTTTTCATGTCGTTAATATTCGGTTCAAGAATGTATTTATCATCTTGAGCACCTTTATACTCTTTGGCGATAAATGGGCCTTCTAAATGGACACCTAATATTTTCGCCTCACCGGGATGGTATTTCTTGTTAGAGACGTTATTTAGCGCCTTTTTAATTGCTCCACGTGACATGGTCATGGTGGTAGCTAAAAATGAAGTAGTGCCACTTCTTACTAGACTAGAAGCGATCACATCTAAAGCATTTTTATTTGGATACATCGTATCCATTCCGTTGGCGCCGTGAATATGTTCCTCAATAAAGCCTGGAACGATAATATATTTATTAGGTAATTCAATTCCTTTGTTAGTTTTAAAACTAGTGAATTTATTTCCTTCAACCACTAAAGAAGTACGAACAATCTTTTTATTATTTAAATAAACGTTTGCTTTTTTAAACGAAATCATAATAGACTGGCTGCCTCTTGATCAGCATAAATAGTCACCTTTGGGTGATGATGTAAGATACTCGCAGGGAAGTCAGTTGAGATTTCTTTACTCATTAATCTTTTTAAAGCATTCGCTTTATTTTTACCTGTAATAATAATGACAATTTGTTTAGCGTTCATAATGCTTTTTAAACCCATGCTAACGGCTTTAGTAGGTACTTCACTTATACTATTAAAGAAGCGAGAATTATCTTTAATTGTTGATTCTTTTAAATCAACAATATGGGTTAAGGAGTCAAAAGAAGTTCCGGGTTCATTAAAGGCGATATGACCATTAGAGCCAATACCTAAAATTTGGAAATCAATTCCTCCGTGATCTTTAATCTTATTATCATAAGTTTCAAAATAGTCTTCACTATTTTTATCGATGCTAGGAACGTGGGTTCTGCTTTTTAAAATGTCTACGTGATCGAATAGATGAGTGTTCATAAAATAACGATAACTTTGTGGATGATCTCCGCTAAGTCCGAAGTATTCATCTAAGTTAAAAGAGGTAACTTCGTTAAACGAGATATCTCCGGCTTTGTAAGCTTTAATAAGCTCATCATAGACGCCAATCGGGGAAGAACCAGTTGCTAGTCCTAGAATCGCATTGGGTTTTCTTCTTAATAAAGAAGCAATCTCGTCTTTAATCGCGAGATTGATTTCATTTAATGTTAATATTTTTAGTTCCATGCTTTATATTATAAAACAAATAAAAATTTGTGTACGATTTTTAACACTTTAAAAGTGTATAATGATTAGTGATGAATATCACTAAGGAATTACATTTGAGCGTTCACGATTTAGTGGATTTTTTACTTCGCACAGGTGATATTGATAATCGCGTATATAACCAAGACACGATGACTAGAGGTAGTGAAATTCACGCTTCTTATCAAAGTCGTAGAATTGGAGATTACGTATCCGAATATTATTTAAAAACTAGCGTTGAAGTCGATGGTTTTACCATCTACTTAGATGGAAGAGCGGATGGCATTTATTTAAAAGAAACCCCGATTATTGAAGAACTTAAATCTACGATTGAAGATCTTGATGTCTATTATAAAAAGAATGAAGAATGGCATTTAGGTCAAGCAATTGTCTACGCTTACATGTTTCTAAAAGAAAAGAAGGTTAATCAGTGTGAAATCATTCTTACTTATATCAGTCAGATTAATGATGAAAGAAAAGAACATAAATATAAATTTAGCTATCAAGAAGTTGAGAAAAAAGTAATTAACTATATTAAACAATATTTAAAGTTTTACTTTAATATTTACGAACATAAAGTTAAACGTAATGATAGTAGCCGTAGTCTTACTTTCCCATTTAAATATATGAGAAAAGGCCAAAAGAATTTTATATCTCTCACTAGTGAGATTATGAATATTGGTGGAGTCGCTTTTATTGAAGCTCCAACTGGAATTGGTAAAACGATATCTGCGCTTTATCCAAGTGTCAAATCTTTTAGTGAAACAAGTAACGATAAGATATTCTATCTTACCGCTAAAAACACCGGTAAAGATGCGGCTTATCTAGCCTCATCAATCTTAGTGAAGCACGGTTTAGATGTAGGAGTAATATATATTACTGCTAAAGAAAAAATATGTGCGTGTCCCGGCGCAAGTTGTAATCCAGATGAGTGTCCGTTTGCGAAAGGATATTACACTAAATTAAAGCAAGCTTTAAATGACGCCATTAGCGCCAATAAACTATATAACGAAAAAGAAATAAAAAAGATTACTGACAAATATAAAATTTGTCCGTTTGAATTCTCGCTCGACTTATCTTTATATATGGATATCGTGATTGCGGATTATAACTATTTTTTTGATCCAATCGTTCATCTTGAACGATACTTTGAAGTTGATGCCAGTAATTATGTAGTGTTAGTGGATGAAGCCCATAACTTACTTGATCGAGCAAGCGAAATGTATAGCGAAACTTTAACTTATTCTTTATTTAAAGAATGTCGAAGTGATTACCGCTTAGCGGATAAAGTGTTAAAAAGAGCATTCACTCGAGTTAATAAAATATTTACTCAACAATTAGAGAATAACGTTGTTGGATCTAAAGTAATTGACGATATTGAGCACGAAACTTATTTAGCGCTTAATTCACTTAACAATAACATCTCAAATTTCCTTAAGGAAAATGACTTCCATCCTAGTGATGCTTCTATTGATTTTTCTCGTCGACTTAATCGCTTTCTTAAATTATATGACATTCATAACGAAGCAGATGCAATCTATTTAGAAAAAATCGATGAAGATAATATATCTCTTAACTTACTTTGCCTTGATCCAAGTAAAAGAATTCGTGAATCTCTTAACTTAGTTAAAGGCGCGGTTTTATTTAGCGCCACTTTATCGCCAATTGATTATTATAAAAATGTTTTAGGCGGAGAAGCACGCGATAAAGATTTAATGTTACCTTCTCCTTTCCCTAAGGAAAACTTTAAATTAATTCTTGCTCCTGCGGCGCTTAAATATAAGGATAGGGATAAATCACTTAATCAAGTAATTGATTATCTTAAAGCCTTTATTAATAGTAAGAAAGGTAATTATTTAATTTATTCACCAAGTTTTGAATATCTTGAAAAACTAAAACCTTACTTTGTAAGCGATGATCAATATGAAGTAATTTATCAAAACAAAGAAATGAATGATATTGAGAAGAATATCTTTATCTCTCGTTTCTTAAAAAGAAAAAATCAGAGCGTAATCGGATTTTCGGTTGTAGGAGGAGCCTTCGCCGAAGGCATCGACTTAGTCGCTGATTCTTTAATTGGAGTAGCAGTGATTGGAGTAGGTCTTCCGACTATTTCTTTTAAGAGAAATCTCATAAAAGAATATTATGATCAAAAAGAATTAAGTGGATTCTCTTATGCTTATAAGCATCCCGGGATGAATAAAGTAAGCCAAGCGGTAGGGCGCCTAATAAGAAGTGAGACCGATGTTGGTGCAGCGTTACTTATTGATGATCGATATCTTACTAATGAATATCGTCGTTTATTTAAAAACGAATGGCAAGATTATGAACTAGCGATGAACGCCCAAGAAATTAAACATATTTTAGATAAGTTTTATAGCAATTAGTTACTCTTCGTAACTATTAGTGAATTGAATGAATTCTTTAAATCTTGGAAGACGAAAAACGATGTTGTTACGATAGTTATCGCAGATTATCCCTTTCCGGGATAATGTTTTCTTATTGTTTGAAAGTTGGTTCTTTTTCATTTTGGTTTTTTCCAATATATAAGCGTTATTAGAATTGACGCTTGCCGCCTTGACTATCGCTTTTTCGGTTTCCGATAACTCTTGATAAATCAATTCATATACTCTTTCGTATAAAATTTCATCATATTTAGTTATTATTTCCCTATCGATTTTGATTTTGTTTTCGTTATAAAGGATGTTACCAAGTAATTGGTAAGCATATGCATATCCGTTAGTAAGTTTAGCTAATTGGATGCCTTCTTTTTCGTTAATTTTAAATATTTTTTGATATGAATTTACTACCGCTCGAACATTTAGTTCGGTTAAATAAACTTTTGGAGCGCGATTCAAAAAAGTTAGATTTTTTTGATTTTGTAAAAGGGATATATTTTGATATAATCCAGTCATCAATAGGAATATTGAGAAATCCTTTCTCAGCAATGATTGAAATTCATGAGCAAAAATTTTCATATTAGCATTTGAAGATGCTTCATCGATTGTAATTAGTGTCTTAATGCCTTTTTTCTTAAGATATTCTAGCTCTTTTTCTAAAAACGTGGCGACATTTAAAATGTTGTTTTTCCCCGTAATTGTTAGATTAGCGCCCTTAAAGCCAAAATTGAATTCAACATTTAAAAATAAATGTTTAATCTTACCTTTTTCGTATATTTTAGAGGCTAATTGTTCGAGTAGATCAATTTCAGGATTTAGTTCAATTATTAACCAATTTTGAAGCCTGCTAAAGTAATTACTAATCATTGTCATAGCAACAGTTTTTCCGACACCTCTTGCCCCAGTAATTATATATAAATTATTGTCTGGATTCTCGCTTTGAAATGAATTATATATTATATCCAAATCATAGTCTCTTGATATCGCAAGAAGCGGCTCTTTACCAAAGGTAATGTTGAACGGATTATTTGTATTGCTCATATTGAATCTCCTTTGTAATAACAAATTAATAATACAACGTTAAAGTGAACTTTACAAATTTTTGTGAACTTTTGTGAACTTTTGTGAACTTTGCAAATTTTTGTGAACTTCTTAAGTAATGAATTCTTATATAAATATAAGAAAAGTATTATAATAATTATCGTTATGGCATTTGATAAATCGCGAATTCGTAATTTTTCGATTATTGCTCATATTGATCACGGTAAGTCTACTTTGGCTGACCGTATTTTAGAAGTTACTAATACGATCTCTCAAAGAGAGATGAAAGAACAAATCCTCGATTCTATGGACTTAGAAAGAGAAAGAGGAATCACGATTAAATTAAATGCAGTTACTATTTCCTATAAGGCTAAAGATGGTAAAGATTATATCTTTAATTTAATTGATACTCCTGGGCATGTTGACTTTACTTATGAAGTAAGTAGATCGTTAGCCGCTTGTGAAGGAGCGCTTTTAGTAGTGGATGCAACTCAAGGAGTTGAAGCCCAAACTTTAGCGAACATGTATTTAGCAGTCGATAACGATCTAGAAGTTTTACCAGTAATCAATAAAATTGATTTACCGAGTGCGGATATTGACCGAGTAAAGAAAGATATTACATCTAGAATCGGCATTGATGGTGAAAAATCCCTGTTAGTATCGGCAAAAACTGGACAAAACATCGAAGATGTTCTTGAAGCAATAGTTAAACAAGTTCCGGCTCCAGAAGGTGATGATAATGCACCGCTTAAAGCTTTAATTTTTGATAGTTATTATGACTCATATCGAGGAGTGGTAATTCTTGTAAGAATTAAGGAAGGGTGCGTGAAAGAAGGCGATACCATTCATCTAATGGCCGCCAACAAAGATTATTTAGTAACTGAAATTGGAATAAGAACTCCAAAGGAGTTAAGAGTTAAAGAACTTCACACCGGTGAGGTTGGTTATATTGCCGCGCAAATTAAGGATATTAAAGATGTAATTCCTGGTGAAACAGTTACTCTAAAGAGTAAAATGGCGGATAAACCTTTACCGGGTTATAAGAAATTATTACCGATGGTCTACTGTGGTTTATACCCAGTAGATTCTAAATATTATGATGATTTAAAAGAGGCTCTTGATAAGCTTAGCTTAAACGATGCTTCTTTAGTATATGAGGCTGAAACTAGCCAAGCTTTAGGCTTTGGTTTCCGTTGTGGTTTCTTAGGATTACTCCATATGGATGTAATCCAAGAAAGACTAGAAAGAGAATATCATTTAAATTTAATCTTAACTGCGCCTAGTGTGATTTATCACGTTAATATGTCAGATGGAACTCAAATTAGAGTTGATAACCCATCAAAACTCCCGGATTTATCGAAGATTTCTTCGATAGAAGAGCCTTTTGTCCATGCCGAAATCATGGCTCCTAAAGAGTACGTTGGAGCGGTCATGGAACTCTGTCAAAATAAACGCGGAATCTATAAAGATTTAACTTACTTTGATGACACGCGTATGATCATAAAATATGAAATACCATTAAGTGAGATTATCTTTAATTTCTTTGATAAATTAAAGAGTTTCACTAAAGGGTATGCAAGTCTAGATTATGAACTTGGTGATTATAAAGAAAGTAACTTAGTAAAGATGGATATTCTCTTAAACGGAGACATAATTGATGCCTTATCTACGATTGTTTATAAGCCTAGTGCTTATAACCGTGGAGTCGCGATGGTAAGAAAACTTAAAGAAATTATCCCACGACAGCAGTTCGAAGTTCCAATCCAGG
>JAKSUY010000033.1 GCA_024408495.1 Bacilli bacterium | reverse complement strand
GCTAAAGGTCATCCAAGAACCGAAATGGATAAGATGTTAGATGAATTAAAAGAAAAGAAAGGCTATAAACTTGATACTCAAGTAACCACTGAAGAACTTCGTAAATTAGTTCAACAATATAAACAATATTATAAAAAAGTATTTAAAGAAGACTTCCCAGTTGATCCAAAAGTTCAACTTATTGAAGCGATTGCCGCGGTCTTTAGAAGCTGGGACAATCCAAGAGCAAACGTTTATCGTAAGATGAACAACATTCCATACGAATGGGGCACTGCGGTTAACGTTCAATCTATGGCCTTTGGTAACAAAGGTGATACCTCTGGTACAGGCGTTGCATTCTCTCGTTCTCCTTCAACCGGAGAAAAGAAAGTGTTTGCTGAATATCTTCCTAACGCTCAAGGCGAAGACGTTGTTGCAGGTATTCGTACACCACTTCACATTGAAGAACTTAAAGCAAGAATGCCAAAAGTTTATAAACAATTTATGGAAACCATCAAAAAGATGGAAGCCCATTATAAAGATATGCAAGATATGGAATTTACCGTTGAAGATGGTAAGTTATATTTCTTACAAACTCGTAATGGTAAGAGAACAGCTGGCGCAGCATTAAAAATTGCCTGCGATTTAGTGGATGAAGGCGTTATTTCTAAAGAAGAAGCAGTGTTAAGAGTTGAACCTAATGCACTTAATACTTTATTACATCCAGGCTTTGATACCGTTGAATTAAAGAAAATTAAACCCGCTGTTTGCGGTCTTCCAGCTTCACCAGGTGCGGGTGTTGGTAAGATTGCTTTCACCGCTGAAGAAGCTGAGGAAAGACATAAGAATGGTGAAAAAGTTGTTCTTTGCCGTGCCGAAACTTCTCCTGAAGATATCGTTGGTATGGTGAGCTCAGAAGCGATTCTTACTATGCGTGGTGGTATGACAAGTCACGCTGCAGTTGTTGCTCGTGGTATGGGTAAATGTTGTGTTGCGGGTTGTTCAAACGCTAAGATTGATGAAGAGAAGAGAACCGTTACGATTAATGGCAAGAAATATACTGATAAAGATACTTTATCCGTTGATGGCTCAACCGGTAACGTCTATGTTGGCGCCATTAAAACCGTCGCTCCATCTTTAAGCGGACATTTTGCTCGCTTAATGGAATGGGCAGACAAAGCACGCACTTTAAAAGTAAGAGCAAATGCTGATACTCCTAGAGATGCAAAACAAGCAGCCAAGTTTGGTGCTGAAGGTATTGGTCTATGCCGTACTGAACATATGTTCTTTGCGGAAGATAGAATCTTCCATATGAGAAAGATGATCTTAAGCGATACTAAAGAAGCACGTGAAGAAGCACTCAAAAAATTATTACCTTATCAAAAGAAGGACTTCTATGAACTCTATTTAGCGATGGATGGCAAGAACGTTAACATTCGTTTACTTGATCCACCGCTTCATGAATTCTTACCACAAGAAGAAGATAAAATTGAAGAGCTTGCAGATGCCTTGCATTTAAGCGTTAATCAAATTAAAGCAAGAATCGATGCGCTTCACGAATTTAACCCAATGATGGGTCACCGTGGATGTCGTCTAGATGTCTCTTATCCAGAAATCGGTAAGATGCAAGCGACTGCGATTGTAGAAGCTGCGTTAGCTGCACAAAAGAAATTAAAGAAACCTATTACCTGTGAAATCATGATTCCGCTAGTTCTCGATGCTAAAGAATTTAAATTTGTTAAAGGAATCATTGAAGACACCGCTAAAGAAATTATCAAAAAGAGCGGACAAAAACTTAATCTCCATATTGGTAACATGATTGAAATTCCAAGAGCAGCATTGCTCGCTGGCGAAATTGCTAAGGAAAGTAAATTCTTCAGCTTTGGTACCAATGACTTAACTCAAATGACTTATGGGTTCTCTCGTGATGATGCTGGTAAGTTCTTACCTGATTATTACGATGCCAAAATCTTTGAACAAGATCCATTCGCGAGTGTCGATCAACACGGTGTTGGTAAATTAATCGCAATGGCCGTTAAAGATGGTAAGGCTCATAATAAAGGCATGCACTTCGGTGTGTGTGGTGAGCATGGTGGCGATCCAGTAAGTATCGAGTTCTTCCACAATGTTGGACTTGATTACGTTTCTTGTTCACCATTCCGCGTACCAGTTGCAAGACTCGCTGCTGCTCAAGCTGCGATTAAAGCAAAACGTGCGAAAAAGAAGTAATTATTCTTTAAAAAGAAGGCACCTCTCAGGAGGTGCTTTTTTATAGATTCTCAAATCTTAGATCGTTGCTAGACGTAACATGTCCAACTAATTTATCACGAAGATAAATGTCGCCACCATCTTCAATATAGCCGACCAATTCATCATTAACATAGATATCTCCATCCTCGGTTAGTTCCGCAAACTTTTTACCAGAGATATAGATAATACCTTCACTATCAATATAACCGACTAGATTATCTTTAATGAATACATTCTTACGATAACAATCAACAAATATCATATTACTTCTTTAAGCGTTTCTTTAAAGCGATTCTTGCTAATGCTAATTGATGACGATCATTAATCCCATCCATTTCGTGTGGATCCTTCATAATCATCGCATCTACTTTCTTCTTATTCTTTAAGAAAATTGAAATTAATTGAGTTAAATAATATTCGTGTTTTGCGTTATTGTTGGTTAATTGAGTTAATCCTTTTAACAATGCATCGTTAGAGAACATTACCACTCCGCTATTAACTTCTTTAATTTTCTTTTCTTTATCGTTTGTATCTGTTTCTTCAACGACCTTTACTAGTCTCTTATTAGAGTCACGAACAATGCGACCATAACCAAACGGATTATCAACAATCGCGGATACTAAAGTTTGATCATTATGATTCTTAATATGGAAGTTTACTAATTTCTTTAAAGTCTCACCTCTAATTTGAGGAGCATCTCCACATAATACAATCGTATAGTTATCCTTACCGCCTTTAATATATTTTTTAGCTTGAAGAACCGCGTGACCAGTTCCTTTTTGTTCTTTTTGCCAAACGATTTCACTATCTTTTTTTACAATCTTAGAAGTGATGTCTCCGCCAAAGCCAACAACTGTAACAATCGTTGTAGGTTTAATGGTTTTCACCGCCTTAATAACATAACTAACAATCGGTTTACCTAAAATAGTAAACGCAACTTTAGAGTAGTGTTTTTTCTTGCACTTCATGCGAGTGCCTTTACCTGCCGCTAATATAATTACCGTTAAATTCATAATTACTCCTTAAGTATTGTAGTATAAAACGCATTATAATTTAATTTCTTTAAATTATTAGCAACCTCTTCTACTTTATCTTTATCGTGAGAAAGGGAGAATACTGCAGTACCTGCTCCTGTCATCAAAGTAATTGGGAATCCTTTAGCGATTAGATAATCTTTAATCTCTTTTACTTTAGGACATTTTTTAATCGCTGGAGCCTCTAATGAATTCGCAATCGATTTCGCTAATAATTCATCATTACCATCTTTTAATGCTTCAACCACTTTATCAATATCACAAACGTTGAAATCAGCTTTAGTTAATGCGCCATATACATCTTTAGTCGCTAAGCCTTGTTTAGGTTTAACGATTAAAACATAATAATCGTTTTTAACTTCAATTGGTTCGATTAAATCGCCATCGCCTTTTACTCGTGATGGTTTATTAACTAAGAAGAACGGAATATCTTTGCCAAATTCTTTTAAGAAATTAACTGCAGTAACATCCGACATATTTAACTTAAATTTCTTGTTATAGAAACGATAGATGGCTGCAGCATCGCTACTTCCTCCACCTAATCCAGATTCCATTGGGATATCTTTGTAAACAGAAAACTCATATTTCTTTTTGATATTAAATTTATCAGTAATTGCTTTAATCACGTTACCGCATATATCATTAGTGAAATTAGGCATCCCATCATTAATTAAAATGTGACTAGTTTGTTTTTTGTTAATTCGATTAACCGCAATAGTATCGTGTAGCTTAAGAGGCAACACAATCATATCGAGATCATGAAAACCGTCCTTACGTTTATTAGTAACATTAAGCGCTAAATTAATCTTGGCGTAGGCTTTTAAATACATATATATAAATATTTTAACTAATAAGTTAATTTAAAGATATCTAAATAAACATTAGGAGTTATTTGCTCCGGTCTAGTTAAAATAGAGATTTTTAATTCATCTAAAATCTTTTTAGCTTTATCTTTATTCATTAAATATAAAGACAGATTGTTATAAATAGTCTTCCTACGATGAATGAACATCTTCTTTAAAAACAATAGATATTTATATTTATCAATCTCATTCTTATTATTGCTGGTAATTGAGAACACTAATGAATCAATGTGTGGTTTAGGTAAAAAAGATTCTTTAGATACAATAAATTCTTTTTGGTATTTACCAACATAATCTACTAGGACCGCTAGTGGACCGTAATTATCAGTATTAGGCTTAGCGATAATTCTATCCTCTACTTCTTTTTGCACCATAAATACATATTGAGATGCATTACATTCAGATAAATAACACTCTAATAAATCATTCGTGATGTAATAAGGAAGATTACCAATAACTTTGTTATAAATACTTATATCAGTCTTTAATGCTGATTTCTTAATTACATACGCTCTTTTCTTGTCTTTAACTAAATTATCTAATGTTTCAATCGCACGTGGATCAATGTCATTGAAAGTTAATGTCTTGTATTTTTTGTTTAGCAAAAAAATACTTAAAGAACCAAACCCGGCGCCTATTTCAAAGACATTATCAGAATCACTAGTCTTTAAAACATTGACAATCTTCTCAGCGATAACAGGGTTAATTAAATAATTCTGGCCTACTTCCTTGTTAGCGAACTGACTCATTTCTTTGATGTGAATGAATACTTCTTGTTGATTCATACCTACATTATTTTAATACAAATCATTTACTTTTAATAATAGATAACTACATGCAATGTTTCACGGAAGCGAAAAATGCGATATTTAGGGAACTCTATCCGTGTGTCAATTTTAAAGTATAATTAGGATGCTAATTTCCGGTCAATGCACCCATAAAATCCATATATTCTCGCTATTTTATATAATAAAGTTAACCGTTTAGTTGTTCCACGTGAAACATATAGAAATCAAATTATGTTAACTAAATCGCGATAGAATCGTGCGATTTTGTTAGTTTATAAACAAAAACAAGAAAAGTATAAATTAAGAATGTTTCACGGAGAACAATTTCTCAAAGTTTTCCGTGGTTTTATCTTCTATTACTTTGTTATCAATTCCTTTAAGTCTAGCAATCTCGTTAATAATTAAAGGAATGTATTTAGAATGATTCTGCTCTCCACGATGTGGGGTAGGCGCTAAATAAGGAGCATCCGTTTCTAATAATAATCTATCTATCGGAATAGCCTCTACTGCTTCTTTTACACTCAGAGCGTTCTTAAAGGTAACGGTGCCACCAATCCCAAAGTAATAGCCTAATTCAACATATCTTTTAACGTAATCTTTGCCTGCAGAATAGCAGTGAATAATACCAGCCTTCTTAACTGGATGATCTCTAAGTATTTCATAAGTCGCATTAATCGCATCTCTAGAATGAATAATAATAGGAACATTATGTTTATTCGCTAAATCAATAAATTTATGAAACCACTCAACTTGTTCTTCTTGCGCTTTCTTATCTTTATCCCAAAAATAATCTAATCCTACTTCACCAACCGCAATAACTTTAGGATTCTTAAACATCTCATCAATTAAGGCAAAATCATTTGGACCCATGCTTTTAACATCGCTAGGATGCACGCCCACCGCTGCCCATACATTGGGATATTTATCGGCAATCTCTACCGCTTGTTGACTGGTTTTTAAATTAGACCCTATACAAAGAAAGACGCAAACATTACTAGCCTCAGCGTCTTTGATGTATTTATCGGGATTTCCAATAAATGCATCATCATTTATATGTACATGCGAATCTATAATCATATTATTTACCTACACAGAAGCGCGAAAAGATTTCTTTAGTAAGATCTAGCGACGCTTTATCTCCAAATACTTCTAAGATGGTATTAAGTAAGTTATTAAGTAACACTGCAACAATATCAATCGGAGCGTTCTTATTAACTTCACTTAATATTTCATCAATTAACTGATTGCTTCTTTTTAACAATCCTAATTCACGAGCATTCGCAAAGCTAGGATGGTTAATAACACTAGTGGATACTCCCACCACTTCTTTAATCTTATTAATTAATGGTTTAATTTGATGCTTCTTAGCGGATATATAAATATGTTTATTATCTTTATTCTTAATTAAATCTGCTTTGTTAATTACTTTAATTACATACTTATGATTTAATTTAATCTCTTTTTCATTAATCTTATCAGTCAGATAAATAACTAAATCCGCATCTTTAATCGCTTTATATGTTTTTTTAACACCAATATTCTCGATTTTATTATTAGTGACTCTAATTCCGGCTGTGTCTAATAAATGTAATGTAATACCATCAATATTAACTTCACCTTCTACGATATCTCTAGTGGTGCCCGGAATATTAGTGACTATCGCTTTGTCTTGCTTAATGAGTGTATTTAATAAAGTAGATTTGCCTACATTAGGCTTACCAATAATGGCTACTTTAATTCCTTCTTTAATAATTAAACCTTCTTCCCCGTTCTTAATTAATTTCTTAATTTCTTTTTGGAATTTAGTTAAATCGGTTTTAATTCTTTTGCGGTTTACTTTCTCAATATCTTTATATTCAGGATAATCAATATTTACTTCTAAATTAGAAATTAAATCTAATAGACCCCTCTTAATCGGTAATAGCAATTTAGATGTTTCGCCTTTTAAGGCATAAGTAATAATTTGTTTAGATTCCGATGTAGTCGCGTTAATTAAGTCATTAACCGCTTCAGCTTGCACTAAATCAATCTTATGGTTGAGATAGGCTCTAGAAGTAAATTCACCGTTCGTCGCCATTCTCATTCCTTTGTTTAACATTAATTTAATAATCTCGTTATCAATTAAAGCGTTGCCGTGTGTAATAATCTCCACTACATCTTCGCCAGTGTATGAATGTGGGTGTGGGAAAATAAGGATGACTACTTGATCAATAATCTGATTTTTATTTTTGATATAACCAAAATGAATAGATTTCTTTTTATCTTTAGTTAAGTCGGATGTAAAACAAGATGAAACGATTTTAAAAGCATTTGTGCCGCTTATTCTAATTAAATGTAAAGCACTTTTAATCGGCGAAGTCGCTAATGCGATAATCGGTTCCATACGTTTAGATTATAACAAAAAACGCCCTTATGGGCGTTAATTGTAAGTTAATATTTATTGCTTATTTTCTTCAGACTTAACTTCTGGAGCCACTTCTTCTTTCTTCTCTTCAGGTTTATCTTCTAAATCTTTAAGAGCAGAAGTATCAATGATTGGAGTGGAGATTGATGCGCTTGGTAAATCGTCAATGGTTTTATCAGCTTCGTTCATTTTATTTTCAGCTTTAACTTCACTTAACGGTTTATCTTCTTTAACTTCATTCTTTAAAATATCCGCATCCTTGTGGAGTAAATCACTCAAAGATGTATCTTCTTTAATTTCTCTTGGGCGGCGTTCGTGACTTCTATGATGGTCACGACGACGGTCGGTTAAGATATCTTTATAATAAACTTCTTTTTGGAAAGCGTGGTCTTCTGGTCCGACATATTTAATAACCACTGCGCGTTTTTCACCATCGCCAATAGATTCAGTCTTAACATCTTGGAAATTAGTTAAGACTTGGTGAATCATACGTCTTTCATCCGATGTCATCGGATCGAGTTTAATATCCACATGTTCGTGTGATACTGCTTTTGCCGCTCTACGAGCAAGACCGATAATCTTAGAATATTTCTTGTCTTTATAGTCGCCGACATCAAGTAAGATTCTATATCTTCTCTTGAAACGATTAGAGACCGCTAAGCGGACTAAATCGTTAAGGGCACGTAAAGTTCTACCATTATGACCGATCAAGATAGGATTACGTTCACTATTAATGGTGATACGGATAATTCCTTCTTCGTTGATTTGGCTTGATACTTCAATATCAATACCAATCGTTTTAATGGCGTTCTTTAAATAATTCGCGCCGTATTCATAAACGTCTTCTAAAGTGTAGGTTTCAATCGTTGCGCTTTTGCCGATTCCAAGTAGTCCGCCTGCTTTTTCTTCTTTAATAACGTAATGAACTTGCTCTTTGGGAACGTTAAGTTCACTAGCAGCCTTTTCAACTGCTTCTTCAATTGTTTTTGCTTCAAATGTTTTCATTATTGTTTACCTCTTTTTTCTTAAATAAAGATTTGATTTTATGGAACCATCTTTTAAATGTTCCTGAAATGGCTAATTGGGTAATAAAGGTTTGAATGATGGAGAAAAGCGCTCCAGCTAACCAATAAACACCCATACCAGCTGGTAATGTAAAGCCCATGAAAATAATCATCACGAGCATAATATAACCAAACCATTTCATCTGCTTTTGTGATTTACTTTGAGCAGGGTTTGCTGATAACTTAGGCATCTTCTTCTCACGTGCTTTTTGCATCCATTGTGGTAATTTCATCGAAACAAATTGAGAAATCGCCATGAGAATAAATAATACCAACGCAGTCCACCAACCATTTACATTGCTTGGTAAACCAATAGTATTAGTTAAAGTGTTCCAAATTGATTCGCTTAAATATAATCCAGCAAATTTATCAGTCGCTAATGCAGCCGAACCTTGTAATCCACCCCACACGCCAATGAATAGCGGGAATTGAACGACTAATACTAACAACGTCCCAAGCGGATTAATCTTATTCTTTTTATAAAGTGCCATTTGTTCTTGTGATAATCTTTGCTTTTGAGCAGGGTTACTATCAGCGTTCGGATATTTAGCTTGAATCTTTGCAAGTTCAGGCTGTAGCATTTGCATCTTTTGTTGACCAACCGTGGACTTAAGTGATACTAAAGCTAAGAAGGTTCTAACAATGAAGGTAACGAGAAGAATTGCTCCTAATTGTCCCCAACCGCCCATACCAAAATAGTGCGCAAATATTTCAGTCATTGCAGCGACCGGATAAACTAACAAACCTTCAAGGAATCCTTTACTCCAGGCATAACCCCAGGTTTTGTCTTCCATATGAACAGTATTATGGTTCCAACCAAAGTTACCATAGTAACCGCCACCAATTGTGATACATGAACGGACATTGTTAACTTTCGTATTAATGAATGATTTATATAAATTGGTAAAGTCGGTATTAGGAACGTTTTTATATCCAATGCCGCCTTCACTCTCATCTTTTCTTAGTTCGTTTGTCCAATTATCCCAGTTAGTCCAAGGAGCAATTTCCCCTTTATCATTCTGGCCAGCGAATTTAATTGGACCATATAGGTCTAAAACATAAATAATATCATCTTTGGTAACCGTGCTTGCTTCTGAAAGAATATCCTTTTGATGGTCTAGAGACCACTGTTGTTCTTCAGGTTTATCAGATTTATTAGACATTTCCCAAGTTGTTTCCCATGCCTTTTTTAAGGTTTTCTGATCCATCCTTAACCAATATTCGTTGGATGGAATTTCTATCTTGCTGGAAATTGCAGATGCAACTACACCTTGAGTGTCAGTGTGAGACAGGGTTCTAGCGTAACCGCCGTGATAATCATAACAATAATCTTGCCATGCATAGACATTAGCAAACTCTATGCCATCAATTTTTAATTTTTCTGTACCATCTGGTTTTAAATCACTTTCAGCAGCATATCTAGTAGAACCCATATCATAGGCATACATGATGCAGCTTTTATCAGTATTACTTGAAAAATTATTAGTACAACTGATTAAAACAATCGCACCTAAACCTAATGCGGTAAATAGAGTTATCTTGTTAATGGTCTTCTTTTTCATTGTAATCCTTTAAGTAATTTTTTTAGAGAATTGAGGTTCTGATCAAACGTATTTTTTTTATAACCTTCTCGAACAATTATTACTATATCAATATTCTTATCTAATTTCATTAGATCTTTAATCATAGCTTTAATTTGTCGTTTAATTTTATTACGTATTACAGCATTACCTATTTTAGAGGAAACGCTGATGCCGATTCTAGCATGATCTAAGTTATTTTTATCAGTATAGATTGTAAACTCATCTGACTTAATCATATGATGTTTACTGATTATTTCTTTAAAATCGGTATTTTTACGTATTCGGTTCTCGCGTTTCATTAAGCTGATAATTTTTTGCGACCTTTTTGTCTACGTCTCTTTAAAACTTTACGACCGTTCTTAGTCGCCATTCTTTGACGAAACCCATGGACGTTTTTGTGTTTTCTTTTACTAGGTTGGTATGTTCTATGACTCGCCATAATAAACTTCTCCCTTCTTTGTAAGTGTTTTGATTATATTATTAAAAATACTTAAACGCAAATTAAATATATAAATATATTTGTTTTGTGGAGATTTTAACTACAATATTTTACCCACCCAGCCAGTGGAGATGGAATTTTATATAAGTGGATAACTTGACAAAACATTCGATGTTACTTAACTTTTTTGGATGTGGAAATATAAAATTTTTGTGGAAAAAGTGGAAAAATAAAAATGTTGATAACTTTCCCACAAGTTTTCCACAATAAAAAGTTGTTGAAAGTCTAAAAATTAGGTAATTTATGGTAAAAAATAGGTAATGAATGTGGAAAAATAAAAATTTTATATTTTTTCTATATTTATTTTTGTGGAATGTTATATAATCATTCTCAATTATGAAAACAGCTGTTCAAGAATTTACTCAATTATGGAATCGGATTTTAAGTGAGATTAAAACCCAACTTAATGATGATAGAATCTTTAATACCTTTTTCTCAGATACTGAACTTAGTAATGTTGATAATAATACCTTATATGTAATAGTAAACTCGCGCCTAGCGAAACAAGTGCTTTCTAGCGATTATTCCGAAGTTATTTCAAAAGTAGTAGAAAATATTTTAGAGAGTAACTATACCGTTTCTTTCTTATTAAAAGATGAAGTAAATAAAGAAATTAAAGTAGAAGAAAATAAACCAAGTTACTTTAATGAATTTTATATTAAAAAAGAAATGACTTTTGATAATTTTGTAGTTGGCGATTCTAACCGCGAAGCGCACCAAGCTTCTTTAATCGTTAGTAGCTTAAAACCATCAAAATGGAATCCAAACCCACTTTTCTTATATTCTGATAGCGGTTTAGGTAAAACGCATTTATTAAATTCGATTGGTAATAGAATTAAAGAAAACAATTCTTTAAAGAACGTTGTTTATATCACTGCAGCAGGCTTTTTTGCGGAATACGTAAAGATTGCAACCGGTAACACCGCTGAACAAGGATTAAAAGAATTTTTTAAGAATGTTGATGTGTTATTGATTGATGATATTCAATTCTTTACTGGTAAGAAAAAGAGTCAAGAAATGTTCTTTGATGTTTTTTCAGAAATGATTGGAAATGGTAAACAAGTAGTTATCACTAGTGACCGTCATCCTAATGAATTAAAAGATATAGAAAACCGCTTAGTAACACGCTTTGCGGGTGGTTTACCAGTTTCAATTAATCCACCAGATAAAGGCACAAGCATGGAAATTGCAAAGATGTATATTAGTGCCTCTGGCATGGATATAAATCGAATTGATCCTGAAGTATTTTCTTTCTTTGCAGAAAAGTTTTCTAAAAATATTCGTGAACTTAAAGGCGCAGTAAATAAATTACTTTTTTACACAATAAATATTAAAAAAGTTGATCATATATCTTTAAGTAATGCGATTGAAGCAGTTAGCGATTTCTTAAAAGCGAATGAAAGTAATAAAAAGTTAAGTGAAATTAAAATTATTGATGTAGTAAGTAACTATTATTCTTTAACTCCATCTCAATTAACTGGAAATATGAGAACTAGTCAAATCGCATTAGCGAGACATATCGCAATGTATTTAATGAGAGAATTATTGGATATCTCATTTGATAAAATTGGAGAATCGTTTGGAGGCAAAGATCATTCAACAGTGATGAGTGCGTGTAAAAACGTGGAGAAAGGGGTGAAAACTAACCCTAGTTTGGAGAGTGTAATTAAGGAGTTGAAAGAGAAGTTAAAATAGAAAAGTTTTATTATAAATAAAAAACTTAAGAAAATTATAAAATTTATGATAAAATATTCTAAGTTAAAAATTGAGTTATCCACAATATCCACAAAGATTATAATTATTACTAAATAAAATACTAAAGAAAAAATAAGGAGATAAATATATTATGAGATTCACAATTGATAGAGAAACATTTCTAAAATCGTTAAGATTAGTTGCTAAACCAGTTCCAGCTAAAGCTTATATTGCTAGTTTAGTTTTTATTAAATTAGTTTTAGATGGTAACGGATTAACATTAGTTGGTAGTGGTGAAACCATTGCTATTTCAACTTTAATTCCATTTAATTTTAATGAAAAAGAAGTAATTAGAAATTATAAAGAAGGTGCAATTTTAGTCCAAGGTAAATATTTAGTTGATATTATTTCTAAATTATCTGGACAAGAAATCAATTTTGAAGTCTTAGATAATTCAGTTGTAGAAATTACTGATGAAAGATCTAGCTTCCAATTAAATAGTGCGCAAGTAGAAGAATATCCAGAATATGATTTTAATGAAGCAGGTATTGAATTTAAAATTAACGCAAAAGAATTAATTTTATTAGTAGAACAAACATCTTTCGCTGCTGCTATAAGAGAAAATCGTCCAATGTTAACTGCGTTAAATATTACTGGTCAAGGTAATCAAATTACCGCAGTAGCGCTTGATTCTGCGCGTTATGCAAGTAAAACAATTACTATTAATAATGAAGCGAATTTTATAGCAAATATTTCCGCTAAAAACATCAACGAAATAGTTAGATCATTTGAAGAAAATCAAGAAATTACTGTGGTAGTTGTTGGTGAAAAGAAGATGATGTTTAAATTTAATAACACCACCATCGCTTCTAATTTATTAAACGGTGAATATCCTAATGTTAAAAATATTGTTCCAAAGAACTTTAATTATTCATTAGAAGTTAATGCACAAGAATTTTTATCTGCAATCGACCGTGTATCTTTATTATCAAATGAAAAGAGTACTGTTCGTTTAATCATGAGTAATGAAGAAGTACAAGTTTTAAGTACCACTAGTGAAGTTGGTAGCGCAAATGAAAAGATTAACAATTTCCAATTTAATGGTGATCGTTTAGAAATCTTATTTAATGGTGGATTCGTAATTGACGCAATTAGAGCGCTTAAATCTGATGATGTAGTGTTAAACTTCATCGCGGAAATGAAACCATTTGTAATTAAGAACCCTAAAGATGAAAATATTATTCAATTAATTACTCCAGTACGCGCATAATGCGTTTTAGAGTAATTTTAAGGCTAGAAATATGAAAATCCTTTTAATTATCGATATGCAAAATGATTTTGTCTCAGGCGCTTTAAAAAACGCTTCAGCGCTCAAAATCATTAAAAACATCGAAAATAAAGCATCTAAATTTAAAGGTGAAATTTTCTTCACCCAAGATACTCATAACGCTAAAACATATTTAAAATCACAAGAAGGAAAGAATCTTCCAGTTATTCATTGTGTTAAAAATACAAAGGGTTGGGAAATAGTAAAACCATTACAAAAATTTATTAAGAAAGATCATGTGATTACTAAGCCTACTTTTGGATGTGAAAAGTTAGTGCCTTTATTTAATAAATTAAATAAAAAAGAGAAAATAGAAGAGATTATTTTAGTTGGAACTTGCACCGATATTTGTGTAATTTCTAATGCATTTTTACTTAAAATATATTTCCCAGAAATTCCGATAAAAGTTGATCAAAAATGTTGCGCGGGCACTAGCGCACAAAATCATAGCGCAGCCATCCAGGCGATGAAATGCTCGCAAATTAAAATTATTTAAAATTAATGTTAAGGGAATATATATTATATATATTTCCCTTTTCTTAAAAATAAGCGTATAATAATTTATGGGATTTTTTTATGAATAAAAAAACTCATACAATTACCCTTAACACAGAATTTATTACTTTAGGACAACTTTTAAAGCTTTCTAGAGTTGTAAGTACCGGTGGTGAAGTAAAAGCCTATCTTGCTTCAAATTCGGTTGTAGTAAACCAATTAGAAGAGAAAAGACGTGGTCGTAAGCTATATAAGGGCGATGTAATTGAGTTCGAAGGAAACAAAATCTTGCTCCAATAATGCATGTTAGTCGAATTCGCTTAAAAAACTTCCGTGGTTATTACTCATTATCGTTAGACTTCTCTAGCGGAATGAACGTTTTCA
>JAKSUY010000032.1 GCA_024408495.1 Bacilli bacterium | reverse complement strand
TCACTCACGTGGAGGATCAGTAGCAGGTTTAGTAGGTAAAGACTTTGTGGATAAAGAACAAGATATAAGAGCGTATTGTTTTAACCCAGCGAATACCACTATAGTAGATGAGGCTACTTCTAAGAAAGAATCATATGTTGCTTCTATCTTTAATGTTATTAATAATGGTGACTTAATATCACGTGTTCCTTCATTTGGCTTTAAGCTTTATGGTAGAGATATTAAAAACGATATTGATAAAGAAATATATAAAAATTTTATGAAAAAAGAATATGAAGGTAACACTCCTGATTCGGTTGCTGAAGTAGCGAAATTATTTGACAAGATAGTCACTAAAGATGAGAAGATATCGCGTAATAACTTTTATGAATTTAGAGAAAAAGATCCACTTAATCCTGAAAGATGGGAAGGAACTCAAGAAGAAATGAATAATTTAAAAGAAGAATTAGATAATGGTTATTTTATGCCAAGCGATTCATATGCTAGAAAGTGTTTTACTTATAGCGATGTCACTAAAGATAATGATGATGAAGATACATATTATATTGAATATGAAACTAAACCAGCATTACTTAAATCATTATTAGTTGATCTTTTAGCTAAAGAGGACTTAACCTACGTTCTTTCTTATTTAAAACTATTAGATCGTCTTATTACGGATGCTTTAGCATTGTATCTATTATCTGACTTTAGTGCATTAGGCGTAAAAAACGGTCACGAGCAACCAATCGCTTGTGTCATGGCCGCGCAGTATAAAGAATAAGTTCTTATTCCGTTTTGTGGTGAATTTCAATGCAAAAAAGGAACATGTTTTTTAAAGTTGAAAAATAATCTCTTTTCATAGATAATTAAAAGTGAAATTATCCTAGGAGGATAAATATATGAAAAAAGCGTTTGCCTTAGCATGTATGGCGGTTTTAACATTAACCTGCACTACTACGACTAGTTGTAATAAAAAGACATATCTTACACCAGAAGAAGCTAAAGAAATCGCCTCTGATGAACTCGGTGCCTTTGAGTTCGAATTAGAAGACTTTACTGAATGTGAACTATTTGAAATTAAGGGATTAGAAAATAAAGTTTATCGCCTTGGAGCCTCTGATGGATTAGTAGGATTTCATGATGTTGTAATCGACGGGGTTACGGGAGATGTTTATCAATACGAAAGTGAATCTCTATATTGTGGTGAATATGAAGGTTATGAAGATAAAGGCCATCTATCACTAGATGAAGTTGAACAAATTATCTTTAATTATCTTCCCGGGACCGATGAATTTAATATTGAAACTTGTTTTTTTGATTTTGATGATGATAAAGAAAATAAACCATTCTATTATGCGACTGTATTTACCACGGAAAACACTCATGATTTAATTATTGATGCTATTACTGGTGAAATTCTAGAAGATGATTTTAAAGAAAATGGTACGACTAGCGCTGATTTAGAAGAGTTCAAAGAAGAATTCCATGATTATCTACCTGAAAATCGCTTTAAAGATGCAAACGGACAAAGACCGGTATGGCTACTCGCTCACCATTGTAATGATGACTATGATAAACACGGCAGAAGAAAACCTGATAATAAAAGAGATGTTTATAAAGGAATAAAATCAGGTTGCAATGGAGTGGAAATCGATTTATCACATCGTATGAGCGATGCTAGTATCATTCTTAGGCATTCTCCTGAAATAGTAGCGCATGCTGAAACTTTGTGGCAATTTTTAGAATTACCAGAAATGAGTGATCCTCAAATGACCATGGTTCTTTATGATATAAAAGACTATGACTTTATTGTAAATATGGTACAAACAACACACAATTTTTATAAAGAAAATCCAGCAAATCAAAAAGTTCATTTTATTTATTCAACCAGCAAACTTTCAAATCTTAAAAATAATGGTGATCCTTATTTTTTCTTTAGAGAAGTTAAAGATAAGCTTTGGCCGAATGAAGCTTTAGCGATTGATTATGAAAATAATCAAGATGCTGTTCAAACCATGTATAAGGATCTCCGATTTGAAAGAGGTGTTTTTGGTAATGGTATTTTTAGCGGGCAAGCACGAGGCAACATTGAAAAAAGTTGCAAAGCCGCTGTCGCGATAAGAGATACCCCCATTACCTCCGATGATGATAAATATAGATTTAAAGCAGTTAATAGTTGGACAGTAGGAAGACTATACAATAAAAACTGGAAAATATATGAAAGCGTTGGACTCAAGGAAAGAATTGATTGGGGTTGCGATATTGTCTTGCTTGATGGTTTTAAATCTCTAAAAGAAAAAACATTCAATACCTTCTATGGTCGAGAATTATTTAATGTAAATAAAAGTGTTCGATTAGCGACAAGAGATGACTATCCTTTTGGCGTAAAGCCGAAAATATAAATTTGCTAAAGAAAAGCAACACAATAAGTTTAAAATATCTTATTTACACTATTCCGCATTTGGGTTGAACTTAACCATATTATTCCGCTTATAGGTTTACATCAACCCAAAAACGGAATAATCGTTCTAGTAGCATTTAATCTTTAAGCATTATAAAAAAATAACTCTTACTAGATAATTAAAGGTAAAATTATCCTAGAAGGATAAATATATGAAAAAATTAGGATTATTAGTAATACCAATAATGTCTGTGTCTCTTTTGACCGGTTGCGGAAATAAACCTACTGGTAAGGATGGCACTATTATCTATGGAAATATTATTACTATGGATGAAACGCATCCAACCGCTGAAGCAGTAGGATTTAAAGATGGCAAGATTATCGCGTTAGGAAGTAAGGATGAAGTAAATGAAATAGTAGAAGGTGATGTTATCAAAAAGACTCTTACCAAAGATGACTATGTCTATCCTGGATTTATTGATACTCATGCTCACTACGCTATTATGTCTAACGTTTTAGCAGGCGCAGCAATGTTTAATATCCAAGAACCTGGAAAGTATGATGTGGGTGATTATGAAGCATACGCAAAAGAAGTTTATAAATTTGTTCAAGAAAACCCAAACAAAGAAGTTTATCAAGGTTATGGTTTGTGGGTAGCTGATAACAAAAAATATTCAGCTGGTCAAACACCAACTGCAGAGATGTTAGATGAATTTTGCCCAACCACTAAACCAGTCGTAGTTGTGGGATCTGGCGGTCATGATGTGTGGCTTAACACTCCTGCGATTAAAGCTTATGTAGGCGACACTCCAGAAAAAGTAAATAATTTTATAAATACTTTCGGTACTGATTGTATTATTACTGATAATAAGAAAACCACTGAATATCCTAATGGATATCCTACTGGATATTTTGTCGAAACCGCAAGATTTGCGATTACGGATAATCTCCCTCATACCGTAGAAGAAATTAAAGATTTCGTTAGAGGCATTCAAGATAGCACTCTAGCAAAAGGTTATACTACGATTGGAGATTGTTCAATTGTAGAAAGTGACACCAACAAACAAGTAACTGCGTTTAAAGAATTAAATGCCGCTAATGAATTAAAATTAAAATATCGTTCATATTATGAAATTAGAGAATATAACTCAAAAGCAACTCGTGATGCTGAACTTCAAAAAGCAATTCAATTAGCAAAAGAAACAAAAAACGATGAATATTTCCAAGTCGTAGGAATTAAAGTATTTCTTGATGGAGTGTATGAAGCGTTGTCTTCTTATACGTTAGAAAATTACCCCCCTGAAGCTAAGAAAAGAGAAGGATATAGAGGCATTCAAAGATGGTATCCTAATCCCACTAATCCAAACGAAGGATTAGATATTGCTTTAAAAGAACTTACTTATCAAGCAAATAAAGAAGGACTCGCAATGGAATTCCATGCTATGGGTGATGCCGCAATTAGGCAAGCGTTAGATGCATGTGAATATTCTAATGAACGATTAATGAATGATGGAAAAGAAGTCTTTAAAAACAACGCAATTTCTCACCTTGGGTATATCAATTCAGATGATTTAAATAGATTTAAGTCTTTAGGCGTCACTGCAGTTGTTGGACCTCAATGGTCACCTGCTGCTAAATCAACTTTATCTAATGAACAAAAATGTTTAGGTGATGAAGGGGCCGAAAAAATGTATCCAATTAAAAGTATTATGGATACCGGCGCTAACGTAGCGTTCCATACTGATGGCGGAAATGTAAACGCAACGGAAATGATATATTGCGCAACTACAAGAACTACTACTCATATAGACGATATCGATCATGTAAGAGGCGAAAACGAGAAAATTACCGGAGAAGATTCATTAAAATGTTTAACCATTAATGCTGCAAAAGCTTTAAATAGTGATTCTACAACTGGATTAATTAAAGTTGGCTTACCCGCCGACTTTACCATCTATAACAAAGATTATAGAGATAATAATGTCGCTACTAATTTAGAAACATTCAAAACTGCTAAATTATTAGGATTATACGTTAGTGGTGTGGATCTATTAACAAAATAAGGTATATAAAAAATCTTAAATTAAAAATGGAGCCCTTCCGTTTTAAGGTTTACATCAACCTAAAGACGGAACAATAATCTTCATAGTATTGAAGATAAGGCAAGGCTTATTTTGCCTTGCTTCTTTGTGAGTATGATTCCTTTCCTTTGGCAGGCTCTTATATTCTCTCGTTCTAATTTCTCTAATCTAGATGAATTTACCAAAAATGACATTTAATGGTACTATTTTCTTAAAAAAATGAAAATAATACCGATAAGTCGATAATATCTATTTAAAATCATTCCGTATTTGGGTTGAACTTAACTAGAATCTGGCTCTAGTGATGAAATCAAAAAACCAAATGTTATTAATAAGTAAATACTTAATGAAAGAAATCGACTTCCTATCTATGGCAGGACAAGGTGATGCACTATTAATGGTGGACGCTACTACACGAATTTCCTTCCATGTATCCTTAAAGGATATTGAGAAAGAAGAGTCTCTTATTCTACATAAAGAATAAATATAATTTATCTTAAATCTCTCATTGCCTTATCAAAAGACAATATTGTGGCTGCGCCAAGTGTTATTAAATAAGCTATGTCGTCACCTGAAAGGTTTTCGCCAAAGGCCATACAACAGAATCCTAAGTTCGTACTTTCATCTGGAATTTCAGTATAGAAGATAGCGGCTATCTTATTTGGATCTGGTTCTTCATTATCGTTTAAAGAATTAATATATTCTTTTTTATAAACTTGAAGTAGACCAGAGCCTTCAGTTCTGAACACTGTGAAATCAGAATTGTCTTCTTCGAAGCACGGACCTTCCTCGCTATCATATACAACTTCACAAAGATTGTCTCCTCTAATGCCACGAATAATCATCTTTTTGGTATCAAGGTAAACTTCAACTCCTTTTTCAGCAAACAATTTATGGTGTTCATAAACAAATTTATGGCAGGTAGATCCGTCTTCTTCAAACCCTGCTCCATGAAAGAACATTTCATATTTATCTAAACCATAAACATTGCTTACATAAGCAACGCCTAATGAATCGTTTTTAGAAAGGAGTTTATACTTCTTACTTCTAGATAAAGCGGCTTTAAATACATCGAAATATTTTTCCTTATTTAATAGATGTCTTACTTTGGATTCATTAAGAGCGATCTTAAAATAATCTCTAAAAACATCTTGCGCTGGTTGTTCAGTAGGATCTAAACAATTTAACAAGTTGACTGTATAAGTGAATAACTTATTTAAATCAAAATCTTCGGGCGAATTTATTTCATAACCACTCTCCCGACAAATGGAGCCGAGTTGGCTCATAATCTCATTTTTATCTTCAAACATATTTTAAATTTTAACATATTAGTTATAAATCGTATAAAATTAATATTTGATATGAAACTTAAAGCGAATTTGTTACGCAAAGTTTGTTTCGGAGCATTATTATCTGTTGGCGTTTTAACAATGACCAGTTGTGCATCCGCAGATAAGAAAGCGTATGTAGATTGGCAAACGACAATTCGTGAATATTCTGATAAAAGCGAAATAACTGTTAAATCAACGATTAGGAACGAATGCATTTATAATCTTGAAAAAGAACATTATTATTTTAATTGTTACAATGAAAATAAAGATCTCGTATGTAATTACGATGAAACACGCAAAGTTTTTGTTAAATTTACTGAGTCTAGTTATGATAATTTCTCTTTTATCGTTAATTACACCGGAATTAAAAGTGTAGAGTTAGATCACTGGGATGCTAGTTTCTCTAATTTATGGTCAACCTATAAAGGTTGGTTTATTGCAATGATTGTAATTGCTTCTCTTGGCGCTGTAGCTTATTGCATTTTTATCTTCTTAGAAGATGCGGACTTAGGTGATTCGATAGAAGGTTTAATAGATATTATTGAAGACGCACCATGGATATTGGCCATCTTAATCGCTCCATTAGGAATAGGTATATGGGGCGCAATTTCTTCGAATTGGGTCCCAATATGCATAGTACTAGGTGGAATTGGTGCCTTTATAGTATTAGCGCTTTTAGAACATTTAGTTCTATTCTTATTTGAATTATTCGGTTCTACTGGTTTTGCACCAGCCCCTGGTAAAAATAAAATTCGTAAGAAACGCATCAATTACATGAACGAAATTAAAAAACTCGAACAAAACGAGGAGTCTGAAGAATCAGAAGAAACTGAAGACGATGCCTCTCCAACCACTACTACAAAAGGATCAGGGCCAAAACCAAAAGTACCAAAGAAAGGTGGTATCACCTTTGATGATATTGCTGGATTAGAAGATGCTAAGGAAGCGTTTAGAGAAAAGGTTATATTACCTTTTGAGAATCCTGAAATATATAAGAAGTATGGTAAGAAAGCTGGGGGTGGTATCCTTCTTTATGGCTTACCAGGAACTGGTAAAACAATGTTTGCGGAAGCCGCTAGTAATTTACTAAGCGCTAAATTCTTCTCCATCAAGTGTTCAGATATTAAATCTAAATGGTATGGCCAATCAGAAAAGAATGTTAAAGATATCTTTAAAAAGGCTCGTGCTGCTAAGAGAGCCATTATCTTCTTCGATGAATTTGAAGCCATCGGCGCTAAACGTACTGATAGCAACGATAACCTTAATAATGATCTAGTCCCTCAAATCCTTGCTGAAATGCAAGGCGTAGGCTCTGAAGATGCTGAATCTACAATAATGGTCATTGCTGCTACTAACAAGCCTTGGGCAATCGATTCAGCGTTCTTACGTCCAGGACGTTTTGATGAAAAGATTTACATCCCATTACCTGATGCTAAGGCACGTGAAAAGCTCTTCGAGAACGGTTTAAAGAAGACTCCAACTAAAGATCTAGATTATAAGTACTTATCCAAGATAACTGAAGGATTTAATGGCGCAGATATTAAAGAAGTGTGCGAGAAATTAAAAATGAATGCTATTAATAAGTCTATTAAAGATAAGAAGGACCATCCTGTTTGCATGGATGATGTCCACGCGATTGAAAAGAAGATTAAAACCAGTGTCGCCAAAGGCGATATAGAAAGACTCGAAAGATTCGAGGATGAATATTAATGCCAATCATTATATTTATAACCTTCTTTAAAATCCTGATCTTTCCCTTTAAAATAGTTTTCTATATCATTCCTAAAGGAATATATTGTTTAGTAACTGGTAAACCCTACGAAACCACAGAAGAGCGTAAAGTAAATAAAAAGTTAGATAAATTAAATAAGAAATACGGCGATGATGAGGAATAGAAATTCAACCGCTGTTTGGTAAGTTTTTGAAAATATATACCTATAAGGTATAATTAAGACAACTCAACTAATCGTGGATAAAAAATTTATAATTAAAAATCAGGAAAAACTCAACTCAAAGAAGAGTATGGTTACTTTTTTATACAATAATCTAAAATAAAATCATCGCCGGAGGAATAAATATGAAAACAATTGGTGAAAGAATTAAAAATAAAAGAAAAGAATTGGGCTTAACACAAGCAGAGCTTGCGCAAAAGCTTAATGTTACTGATCGTGCGGTTAGTAAATGGGAAGTCGATGAAGGTAACCCTGACTTCTCCATCCTTCCTAATCTAGCGGACGTCTTAGGCGTAACCTTAGATTATTTAATTAAAGGAAAGGATCCCGAAAAAGAAGAGATAGTAATGTCACGTATGGAATACGTCTGTAAAACACACGATGTAGAAGAATTTAAAAAATTAAATATACGAAAGCCTACAGATAGAGATGAGGCCGGACATAATATTTATGAATATATTGAAAAATATGATGCTTCAGAAATCCTAAGCGAAATCAATCCAGGAATCTTATCTAACAACTTGCATAACCTATATGCCAAGATAGATTCATTCTTTGTATTATGTATTAAATTTGATAATTTAAAAGCTTTAGAGAATAATGGTTTCTTCACGTTCCATGAGAACCTCTCACTCATTTACATTAATCAATATGTAAAATACATGGTGCAAGAGGGATATAAAGCAAAGAAGATTACTAATAAATACTTCTCGGCTCATAAAGAAAGATTCAATCCTGAAAAATCAAAATATGTGCTTAATGCAAGTCTAAATTGCATTGAACCATATAAAACTGCTGCTAAAGAAGTCATCAAGACAGAGAACAAAGACGCCATTGCAGCCGTTATACCTCATATAATCGAATTTAACAAAAACGAATTAGCAATTGAAAAAAGGCCAGATCACCATACTTACTATAAAGATAGCTTCAGTAGATATGAAATAAATAACTCGTATTATCATGTTTATCTTAATAAAGAAGAGATTGTGACTCTTCTTAAGTTAGGATTTATTGAAGAAGCTAAATACTTTAATAGCATTGCCAAGAAAGAAGATAAGGTCGAAGATAATCAATTCGAAAAATACACGATTATTAAATCGGGCAAGAAGTCTAAACAAGATTTAAGACTATTAGATGTAATGAAAGGACCGCTTCTTATTGTAGAGAGACTAGAAGCAACCAAAGATAACGAATTTATAGTCGCTTGCTTAAAGGAATATCCTATTAACAGTATCGAATTAACCGATAAGTTACTTGCGGGAAAAGACGAGAAGAAGATATATGAATTCTTAGTTGATAATGATTTAGATTCTTGTGCAAGACAAATGCTAACAAAAGGATTAACTAGTGATGTCATAGACATGATTGAAAAAAACATCATAGGATATTCTAGAGCAGAGGCTAGAACGCGTTCACTCATAAGCCGTATGGCTGATAAGAAAGACGGCCTTTTCAAAGAAATTGACAAAATGAATGCTAAATATAATAAAGCGGATTTATTAACTAAATATAAATCAAAAGTTGATTTAGAGAAATTCTATGAAGGCAGTGGTGATACTTCATATTATGCAAATTTACTAAAAAAAGATAATGTGAAAGAAGCTACCTTAGAATTATGTAAACTATTAGAAACTAAATTAAATTCATTTGGAGTTAAAGGCGAAGATTTAAGTGTCAAACTTAAAAACTATTTAGAAAATAAGTGGCCTTCAATGGAAGATGATGACTGGGGTTATATGGTTCCAGCTAAGCGGCCAGAGATCTGTGATTTGCTTCATCGTTTACGCATAATGCGTAATAACTATTTGCATGCCGATATTAAAGATGCAAAGCCGTTAAGCAAAGAAGAGATTCTCAAATGTGCTGAATTTATTATTAATAAAATGGAGAGATAATTATGGATAAATATCAATTAAACGCCTTTAAGTGTTTCAAATTCGGACTTTATTCCGAAGACCAAAAAGGCATAGAAGGTGCGAATGCGAAGCTTGAAAATGGTGAATTAATTTTGAAACAAGGCGACGATATCACTATTACTAAATACACTTTAGCGATGGAAGAGTTTAGTGGGAAATTTGTTAAACTTAAAATTTCATTTTATATTGGCAACAAATGGGTGACTCCAACTGAAATTTTCAGAACTTGGGACAGCACACGTGTCTTGTCTGTTGATTTTAAGAAGCCTTTCAATAAAGCTAAAATCGAACAAGTCGATGGATTAATCGAACCATTTGAATTCCCTGTTAAATTTGTAAATGCAGATGTTGATGCATATAACAAGCGCGTAGCTGAAGTAAAAGCTAAAGAGGATGCAGAAAATCAAGCTAAGATTGATAAATTAATAAAGGCTGACTATAAAGTTGGTGATAACTTAGTTAATTTATATTGGAACATAGTTAACGATCAAGTTAAAAAGACAAAAGTTGAACTCTATCTTGCGGATGGATTCGATTATAAGAGATGCCAAGTTAATAAAGAAGTGGTTGATGAAACTACCGGTAGAAAAGTTAATAAATGGGTAACTGAAACAAAAATTACAAAGACAGGTGAATATCGGAAAGTTGCATCCTATGAAATAGAAGTTGGGGTTACATTTAAGTCGATATCTGGTCTTGCCTTTGGCACATATGCTTTTGAAATCACTGAACTAGATGCTAAAGGAAATAAGATTGCAAGCACTGGAAAAGTTTTATTTGGTATACATAGACCAGGTTATGGATCTGTTGTCTCTGCAAACGAACGATAACTATGGATGAAGAATTTAAACAATTTGTAAAAACTTTAAGCGATTTAGCATTAGCTAATAAAGATAAGGAAGAGCCGGATGTTGTCACTGATCGTGATGCAATAATTGCCTATTACATTATTTCACACATCAATATTATTGAAGAAGGCGACGCCTTATTATTCTTAGTCGCTAATAATCTTATTAATGCCTACATCAAACAACCTGGCGCATTAGACTTCTTCGGATATGAATTCAAGAATTCATTATGCGTTCTTCTATATTATGGAATGCAACGAGACTTACCAAATTTAAAAATAAACTATATTCCCAAGGAATTAGATGGTAATAACGTCATCATGTTTAACATCTATGATTTACAATTCTCGTTCCACTGCATTCCTAAAAGAATGAGAAACTGCATCTTAGCTAGAAATAAAGCTGATTTAAGATTCAATGGTGTCCGTAATAAGAATTGTATTAACGAGTTATTTAAGCGCACGCTAGATAACCGTTTATTCTTTAACGATTGCACGGTTGAGCAAACCTCCTTACTCGAAGGCGCTAACAACCTAGCAGATGATTACCTTAATGGTAAGATTAATAGAAAACACCTAAAAGACATTTGCTATTTACCTAATTATTGTTTTGATCACACTGGCTCTACCTTAGGAGTAGGCCCATTAACCGATGTTGCTAAAGCAATTGATGCTTCTGATCGAAGCGGTGAATTAAGGCAAAAATGGAATGCGTTCTATTTAGAACATAAAGAAAAGGCAACCTTAGATGAATATAAAGGTAAGTGCTGCCTTGTCAGTGCCGAACTCCTCTTATATGAAGAAGATATAGATGCTCTTATATCCTTTATAAAAGAAAAAGGATATATAGCGGTTAGAAATCTTGAATTTGCAGATAATGTTATAGTAAAAGACCTTAGCGATAAAAATCGCTTATTAGCTAAATACAAAGATAAATATAATTTTGAATACATAGTCCTAAGTTAATTCTTATATTATGTAAACCAAATTTGTAGAGTCCATTTTTTAGTACTTATTATATTTATAATAAGTACTTTTTATTTTATCCCACTTCCCGTATAACGATTTGCCAGAAAAATCGTATTTATATATAGGCAAATACGCCAAAAGGAGATTTATGAAAGTAAAAGTTAACAAACAAGAATTCGATGAAGAAGTGAGTAAAAGTATTAACACTAGTAGTCAACTTATTAAAGGTACACATTACTTTGATGAAGAGTACGCTCATGCACTAGGTAAATACCTAGGAGATAATGGTGAGAAGCTAATGAATGAATTCGTCGATTTAGGACAAGGAAGAACTAAGATCTGTTCAGTTGCTAGTAGCGCACGTCTTTGTGCCTTATATTTTGCAAATGGCAGAGTTTCTGACCCAACACCAAATGGAGAGTTCGAGAAATGTTTTCCTATAAAAGGAGTAGTAGGTATCCCACCTCATTTAGATTATTATTCAGCGGACACTAATACATGTTACGAATGTAAATGTCATGAAATATTAGATGACCATAGTAGTGATAAATTGAAGATTAAGTATAAGAAGGCCGTTACTCCTTTATTTATGAATAAAGATTTTAAATATGATAATGAATTTATCTACCCTACTTTAGAAGATTTAGGAATGGACGATAAAGAATTGCTTAGCAAATTAGAATTAAAACCTACTGATTCAATCTACTGCCTACATTTTAATGTAAAGCAACTATTAACCCATTTAATGGGCTTACTATCTAGTAATCCAGTAAACATTAAATTACAATACGTATTCTTTTATCCGGTCTGTGGACATACAACTTGGGGTCGTTCGTTATACGAAACACTTGAAAACGAGATTAAGCTTATTATGAAATCGTATACGCTTTACTGCGCAGCTAACCACGGAGTAATCTTCCTTGATCCAGTCTATGTAGAAGTAGGAAGTATCCATGATTACGCTCTAGATTTAACTAGAGATGAAGATAGATGTCACGATACTCCTCAATTCTTAGAGCTATTTAATAAATACTCTAGACGTGATGATATTCCATCCTTATATGAAATCACTCACGATAATAAAGTTGATTATAACTTTGCGACTAGACTTACATATAACCTATTGTTATATCGTTCCAAGAATTATAAATTCGACCTAGCATTCCCAATAATCTATAAACCAGAAGACATGCTTACTGATAGCAAAGTTCATAACCATACTGATATAGTTCAGCAAAGTTTCTGTGACTACTATCAAGTATGTGACCCAATTGCTAAAGAAGCATACGAGAAGTTCTTAGAACTTAGAGAAAACAAAGAAGCGTTAGAAGTTAAAGGTATAAAATAATAGAGAGGTAAATTATGAATTTTGTTGAAGAATGCAAAAAGCACTTGGAGTGTTATAACAAAAACGTTTTAAAATCAACGGTGCAAGGTGTTTATCGTAAACATAAATATTGGCATATACTCCCTGACGCAGACGAATACAGAAAGAAGAACTTCTTGATACCTTCTGGAGATTTTAAATTTAGCGGAAATTTATTATATTTCACCAAACTGAGCGGTCATAAACCAATAAAGCTTCATTCCTACGGAACGCATTTAAACTCTTCGCAAGTGTTGTGCATTAATTTCTTTTATGACTTTATCAAAGATAAAGATAAGCTTCAAAGACTTGTTAATTACTTTGATATAGGAAACCCAGCAGTCGAATCAGCGTGTTTTGAATACGGTTTATGCGATGATTCGGAAATTGACTTCTGTATTTTATTAAAAAATAAAAAACGTATTTATTGTGAAATTAAATACACAGAAACATTCGGTGGAGTGTCCGACGAAGATAACCCTAAATATAAAATAAAGAAAAATTTATGTTATAAAGAGGCGTTTATTTCATTTAATGATTATTGTAAGGATTATCAATTCATCAGAAATGTCTGCGCTGCTAAAAAGGATGATAGCTGGGCTATTTTTATTTTTCCAAAACGGAACGAAAAAACATTAGAACACTATAATAATTGCGTAAAGCATCTAAAGAACAGAAAAGACTTTAAGCAAAAGAATTTATTCTGGGAAGATCTTATAGCCGTCTTTCCTAACAAAAAAGTAAAGGAAAAATACTTTTGGTATTTAAACGATTAATGTCGTAAAGACTACAATATAGATAAGCTCAAATAAAAACGTTAAAATCTAATTAACATGAACCAACATTATATTCCTAGATTTATATTAAGAAACTTCGCCTTAGGCGCAGATGGAAATAATGTTAATTATTTTGATAACAAAATTAAGAAAATCTGTTTAAAAGATATATCTGAGATATTTTGTTTAACTGACATATATGAAGACACCAAAAGCGCTGATCCAAATCATATTGAAAACGATTTAGCGAAGTTTGAAAGTGAAGTTGCTCCTATTATTAGCAGAATAATAAACGCTAAAGATGATGTTGAATTAACTATTGAAGAAAATGACAAACTAGCACTCTTTGTGGCTATCCTAGCATTTAGATCGAAATATGCTAAGAACGAGTTCATGAAGAAATTAAATAGTCCTTATAGTAATAAAACTAAAACCCCAGCTGAAATGGTAGAGTTCTGGAGAGAAAATTTAGGCTACATTGTTAAATGTAGAAACGTTAGAGAAGTTTTAGACCATCCTAAAATTAACAATATTATTAAAATGTTTATATGTAGAGACGCTTCTGGCTTCATGTACTCAAACCCTAATAAAATGGATATTAATTACTTTATTATTGTGGATAGAAGAGGAAAAGAAGACTTTGTCTTAGGAGATTATTATCCTTATAGCATTGATGCTGTACATAGTATGAGACCTAAGTTTAGAATTTACTCAATTCTGCCTTTAACGCCTAGCCGTGCTCTTATTTTAGCTAATGAAGTTGTCTCTAAACTTAGAGATGAAGTCAAAACATTCCCAAAAGATGTATTAATAAAACCATTCCCAAATGAAAGTAGAACAGGTTTAAAGTTTCATATCCGTAAGATATATGAAGATAA
>JAKSUY010000031.1 GCA_024408495.1 Bacilli bacterium | reverse complement strand
ATGAAAAAGGATAGAATTTTATCAAACATCTTATTTTTCTTTGGTATTGTTCTTTTACTTTACACTATTTACGCTTTTATTTATCAAACCTATTTAACGGTTCAAATTGACTGGGGTTCTCTTAAAGGCAGTGAACTAACTGATTTAAGGTCATACGTTATTCTTAATTATGTTACTATTGCAGTAAAAACAGTTATTGCTTCATATGGTATTTATTGTAAAAAACACGTTGATGAGGCGATTAATCCGTTATTTACATTTACAGTCCTATTCGCCATTTTTGTGGCTTTAGATACAATGAGTACGATTAATACTATCAATGGTGTGTCTTTTAAGGAAATTATGGACCACTTTAAGTATCTAGTTGCTACTACAACCATCGATTTGATTGTTGCGACATTTTATTTAGTAGTAACTCTAATGCTAAAATTTGATGATTGGCGTAGCCAGAAGGAGGAATAAAATGAAAAAAGCAATTTGTGACAAGTGTAATTCACTGATAACAATTGATGAGAGCGCTCCAGTTACGAACTGCCCTCATTGTAAAGCGCAAATATTTTCGGATACTGTAATTAAAAATTATATGCGTGTTTTATCTAATTATCGAAGAAGAGCGGATATCGCTTTTACTAATCAAGCCGATTACCAAACCGCTTACAAAAACTATCGTTCTTACTATAATTTACTTGATGATAATCTCGCAGCTTTAGTGGCGGTTTCAATAGCACGCATTCGCTGTTCAACCATACATAAAATTACCATCAAAGAAGCGATTGATTTTTTAATGGATGGAAGCGATAAAGTAGAGATTACAAGTGAAAACGTGAGTACGTTAAGCGAATCTTTCACGAAGATGAAAAATGATGCTAAATTAATTGTCGATACGTTTAACGAAGTAAAAGACTTATCTAACTATTCACTTAATATGTATCACGATGCGTTAGAACAATATAAATATTTTTTGAATAAATATTTAGAAATTTATCAAGCACTTAATCAGTTTAACAAATATTTAGCGGATAATGACGTTTCTCTAAAAGAAGAAATTGATAATGTTGATAAATTACTAAAAGCGAAAATTTCGGTTAAGGATCAAAACGATAAAGCCCATGATTTTTATAACTATAAAAAACAAAAAGTAGTAGAAATATTTCCCGCTAAGAAAACGTTTTTCCGTATTCATATTGCCTTATATATTGCCACTGGTCTTGGTGCGGTTATGTCAATTATCGGTCTAATTTTTCTTTCCACTTTAAAAGATAGTAATCCCGCAGCTACCTTTTCGGTACTAGTAATTGGTTTATTATTATTCTTTGGCGGCTATTTTGTTAACCATTACATAACACGCAAGAACAAAGAAAAATCTTCTTAAATTAAATTATTTACTTTTAAAGCGGTAATTAGTTTTTTACACGCTAAAGCCCGGTGCGAAATTTCGTTTTTAGTGTTTTTATCGATATGATAAAAAGTTTTTCCTTTGCCTTCAGGAATAAAGATTGGATCATAACCGAAACTTGTTTCACCTTTGTAGGAATCGCTAATCTTTCCTTTCACAATTCCTTCAAAAATTAATGGTTTATCCGCTAAGTTCGCCAAAGCGATTACACAGGTAAACGTAGCATCATGACTTTTACCTTCTAAGCGTTTAATAATTTCTTTATTAGCGTTAATTTGATTTCCGCACTCTTTCGCAAAGCGTGCGGTTTTAATACCTGGAAAGCCTTTTAAAGCTTTAAGTGATAAGCCTGAATCATCTGCGATTACAGGAAAATGAACGTATTTCGCTGCGTTTAAGGCTTTTTTAATTGCGTTCGCTTTGAAGGTCTTACCATCTTCTTCAACGTCCGGGAGATCAAGATTTAAGTCGCTAAATGAATAAACGGTAATTCCGTGCTTACTTAAAATTTCACGGTATTCTTTTACTTTATGCGGATTCGTGCTAGCGAGCACAATTTCAAAATTCATATTAATGGAGCAGGTGACGGGAATCGAACCCGCGTAATCAGCTTGGAAGGCTGATGTTCTACCATTGAACTACACCTGCAGCGAGTTATATAATACCACACTTTGATATTATTAGAAACTTACCAACCAATACTAGGTGCGCCTAAAGTTAAATAGAAGGCTAAAAATAAGATTAATAAATGAATTGGATAATAGAAATAGCATCCGTATTGAATGGACTTCTTTTGGTAGCCTTTCTCCCCGTTATATAGAAAGATAGGAATAATGGCTAACATGGCATATGATTGAACCGCGTTGTTATACATATCGGCTTTTACATCAATATAGCTAATTAGCCAAAAGATAATTGTTACTAAAGTTAATAAAGCAATTCGTAATATATTGGTAAAACTAAGATAGTAAGGTTCCTTTCTTAAATTTTCTAAATCATTTCTTCCGGTTAAACTCATAACACGTTGATCAGAGAAATAATTAGTAAAATAAAATCCGACGCAGAGGATAAATCCGTATAGTGAGAATTGAGCTTTTAAAAAAGTTGGATAAAATTCATCGGTTTTTAAAATATCAACCGCAAAACTAAGAGCGATGATTGCAACTGGTAATATCATTAATATTTTTTTCTTATCGTTACATTCGTAAAAGTAAATAAAAGAGGCACTACAAAGTAGAGTAATAAAAATATTATCCATTTTGATATTCGCGCCATAATAGATACCAATTTCAAATGCCATAATGATTACCGTCATTAAACCAAGGCGAGACATATAATGTTCTTTATCGTGAGTATGGTGCATTGCTTCAGCAAATAAAAGCGCAACTAACGGAAATGCAATACGACCGAAAATCCTGAAGATATTAGCGGTGAGAATTATATTGTTATCAAAACACTTACCGTAGGTTTCGATAAATGCACCGATGTGATCAAGTGTCATTGTTAAAATAACAATAATCTTTAGTGCGAGTGTGTTAAGAATTTGGTATTTAGCTTTTTTCATTATTGAACAGTTAGGATAATTATGAAACTAATTAAGTTATTTAAAACATGAGCATAAACTGAACTACTTACACCTTCGTATTCATAAAGAGCGGTTAATACAAAAGCGGGCACTACGTAAAGCGGTAAATTAATGAATTCGTTTACAATATCTTTAGCGGTAAAATTAAAGTGACCTAAAGCAAAAATTAGAATAGTGACCACATACGCTAAATAGCGATTCCTCTTCCTTAACAAAGTGAACAATCCTAACCGATAGGTTATTTCTTCCGTTAATGGGGCAAGTAATACAACAAAGAAGAATGTAAGCGCTGGCCAATTCTTGCACATTTTTACTAAAGCGGTTTGATTATCACTATCGGCAATAGGATAACCGCATCCGTTAAAGATTGCCTGATAAGCATATGAGAAAGCAGTGATTACCGCTAAGCCAATTAAAGCCGCGACAAGCGGACGTAAATGGTAAACAGTCTTCTTAAATGAATTTAAAACATCTTTAATATCGTAACTAAGAATACAAGCAAAGACCGATAATACTAATATAGATGAAATTAAATTTTCTAATGCGACTAATAAGTCGTTGTCCATTGAAACATAACTTAATCCCTGTATAAACAACAATCTAAATAAGATAGAACCTACTGTCCCGACTAAAAAAATAAGAAGGAGTTTGTAGTCGGTTAAAAATATCATATTTTGAAAGCGTGGAGGAAGAATGCCATCTCCCATTCTTTCATAACAATGCGGGCAGCGTTTAACGTAAGCATCGACGCTTTTTCCGCAATTTGTACAATCACGTTTCTTCTTTACAAAGTGTTTTTCAAAAAAGGTTGCGAATTTGTTTTTCATCTTTTTCACAAAAAAGATTATACAATATTTTATATGTTTGTTCCTTTAAAAATTACCGAGTATTCATTAATCGTTAAAAAATCACATTTTATTGCGGTTGCTTTGCCTTTTACCGATGTAAATCATCTAGAAGATGCTTTGAATAAAATTAAAAAGGATTATCCAAAGGCGACCCATTATTTATATGCTTACAAGGTTAAAAACATTCTGAAAGGTAGTAACGATCAAGAACCCGGGAACATCGCTCAATCTTTTTTGACTCTGATTAATCAACATCAATTAGATGAGATATTAATTGTTGTAGTCCGATATTTTGGAGGAGTTAAATTAGGCGCTTCGAATTTGTTAAGAACTTATCATGAAGCAGTGAATCAATTAATTAAGAAAACGCCACTGGGAGAAAAAGTATTTGTAAATCATTATCATTTTTATACCGATTATGCTACTTTTAACAAAATTAAAAAGCTTGGTTATTTTATTGAAAATGTTCGATATTTTGATACAATAGAAATAGATATTATTTCTAAAGTTGATATCACTTCTTCTTTAAACGAATTAAAGGTGAAAGATCTCAAAATAGAAAATGTTGAGAGAATAATTAATGAGCATTAAAACAAGAAGAAACAACCTCCTAAAATCTCTTCCCGAGAAATCTTTATTAATTCTTAGTGCTGGTAAAGAGATTGTTCAAAGCGAGGATAGTAATTTTCCATTCTACGTAAATCGTAATTTCTTTTATCTTACGAACGTATCTCAAGCTAATTCAATTTTAGTGGTTTATAAAACTGATGTAATCAAAGAGTGCCTATACATTGATGATTATGACGAAAAGAAAGAAAAATGGTATGGAAAAAAGCTTACTCACGATGAAGCGAAGCAATTATCAGAAGTTGATGAAATACATTCGTTAAACAATCTTAATAGCGAATTAAGAGAGATTCTTAAAAACATCAATCAAGTCTATTTGGATTTTAAAACGGATAATGCCTACTTTAACGATGTTAAAAAGAGTTTCCCTAATTTAAATATTAATAATGTTTATCCCTATATTGTTAGTTTGCGAATGATTAAAGATGAAAGCGAAATTAATGACATTAAAGAAGCTATTAAGATTACACATTTAGGTTTAAAAACCGCCATTAAGGAATTAAAAACCGCTAATAACGAAATAGAAATTTATAATGCATTCAATCACGAAATTTTAAATCACGGTACTCACGAAATCGGTTTCCCAAGCATCATCGCGACTGGAGTCCATACTTGTTGCCTCCATTATCCAACCCCCGTTGATCAAATTGACCGCAATAGTTTGATTTTATGCGATGTCGGTGCTGCTTATAATCACTATTCTAGTGATGTTACAAGAACTTATCCAATAAGCGGCAAGTTTAACGAATTACAAAAAAAGATTTATTCAATTGTCTTATTGACTAACAAAACAATTATTGATGCAATTCATCCCGGTATTATGATTAAAGATTTACAAGAATTGACTAAGAAAACATTGATTAAGGGATGCCTAGATGCGGGTCTAATTAAAGAAGCTAATGAATTAGAGAAATATTATTTCCATAACGTTTCTCATCATTTAGGATTAGATACTCATGATGCTAGCGATAAAGAAAAACCATTAGCTCCCGGTATGGTTATTACCGTTGAACCAGGCTTATATTTTAAAGAATATAAAACCGGGGTAAGAATTGAAGATGATGTTTTAGTTACTAAAGATGGACACGAAGTGCTAAGCAAAGAAATCGCTAAAGAAATTGATGATATAGAAAAGCTTTTAACTGGGATTAACTAATTATGAAAAAGTATGTTCTGGCTATCGACCAAGGAACGACTAGTAGCCGCGCTATTTTATTTGGTAAAAAAGGAGAATTAATTCGGATTGCGCGTCGCGATATTGAAACGCAATTCCCAAAACCAGGATGGGTGGAAGAATCCGCAACTGATATTTGGGTATCTGTGGTAGCAAGCATCACTGAACTTGTAGAAAAGGAACATATTCACTATAACGAAATTGATTCAATTGGTATTACCAACCAACGTGAGACCACAATTGTTTGGGATAAGGAAACTGGTACGCCAGTTTATCCGGCAATTGTTTGGCAATCTCGTCAAACTGCAGACCTATGTGATAAGAGAAATAGTAAATCAGATTTTATCTTTAATCGAACTGGCTTAAGACTTAATCCATATTTCTCCGCAAGCAAAATTCGTTTCATTCTAGATCATATTAAGGATGGACAAAAACGCGCAGAAAACGGTGAACTTTTATTCGGCACAGTTGAGACTTGGTTAATTTATAAATTAACGAATGGTAAATGTCATTTAACCGATGTCACTAACGCATCGAGAACTATGTTGTTTAATATCAAGACTTGTAAGTGGGATAAAGAATTATTAAAGATTTGGAACATTCCTATGTGCATGCTACCGAAGATTTGCCCAACCGCCTACGACTTTGGTGATGCCACATATTTAAAACACGATATTCCGATTACTGGTGTGGCTGGTGATCAACAAGCCGCGTTATTCGGCCAAACTTGTTTTGCAAAAGGCGAAAGTAAAAATACCTATGGTACTGGTTGCTTTATGTTAATGAATATTGGTGATAAACCAATTCTTTCTAAACACGGATTGTTAACCACGGTCGCATGGCAAATTAACAATAAAGTTACTTATGCACTTGAAGCCTCGGTGTTTATGGGTGGCGCAACTATTCAATGGTTACGTGATGGATTAGAAATCATTAAGTCCACTCCCGAAAGCGAAGAATTAGCGACCCGTGTTAAAGACACGGATGGTGTATATTTAGTCCCCGCCTTCGTTGGTTTAGGAACTCCATATTGGGATAATGATGTTAGAGCCGCTTTCTTTGGTTTAACTCGTGGTACCACTAAAGAGCACATCGCTCGTGCTTCACTTGAAGGCGTTGCGTATCAAATTAGCGATTCGCTTAAAGTGATGCAACAAGAAACTAAGATTAAATTAAAAAGCCTTAATGTTGATGGCGGTGCAAGCGCAAACAATTTCTTAATGCAATTCCAAAGTGACATTCTTGCTTGCGATGTTAAACTTCCGGTTTGCGTTGAAACGACTGCATTAGGCGCAGCCTACATGGCTGGTTTACATACCGGTTTCTATAAGAGCCTAAGTGAGATTAGCAAATATCATCGTTATCAAAAAATCTTTAAACCAAAGATGGATAAGAAATTAGTAAACGAGAAGCTTCGTGGTTGGGATTTAGCCGTGAAGAGCGCTCGTTCATTTAAACCTAATAAATAATGAAAATTTATACCTTCTCACTTGGATGTAAAGTTAATACATATGAAACACGTGCTTTAACTTCGCTCTTTTTAAAACAAGGCTATACCTTAGGTGATCAAAATCACTTTGATGTCGCCTTAATTAATACTTGCGCGGTTACTCATGTAGCGAGTCAAAAATCAAGGCAACATATTCGTAAAATTCGTAACCTAAATAAGAAAGCGATTATTGTTGTGATGGGCTGCTACGCGAACGAAAACGGTGAAGCGATTGTTAAAGAATGCGATGCTGATATTGTTTTAGGTGTTAGTAATCGATTAAAAGTTTTTGATTATATTAACGAATTTAAAAAGAATAAGAAAAAGATTGTTAAGGTTGATGAAATAAAATCCTTAAGAAAAAATAAAAAATACGAAGAATTAGGCGTTAATGAATTTAACGAGTCGACACGCGCCTATATCAAAATCAGTGATGGTTGTGATAATTTTTGTAGCTACTGCACGATTCCTTTGCTTCGCGGGAAATTAAGAAGTCGTGAACCTAAAATGATTTTGTGTGAAGTAAAAGCGTTGATTAAAAATGGATATAAAGAAATCGTGTTAACCGGAATAGATACATCAAGTTACGGAAACGAATTTAAAAATTACCGTTTAAGTGATTTATTAGAAGATATTCTTAGTAAGAATAAAGACCTATATCGTCTTCGTTTATCAAGTATTGAAATTAGCGAAATTGATAATCACTTTTTAAAACTTTTAAAAAAGTATCCTAATTTTGCAAATCATTTACATATTTCATTACAAAGCGGATCTGATTCAGTGTTAAAAAGAATGAACCGCAAATACACATCCAAGGAATTTTTAAATAAAGTTAATGCGATTAGAAAAGTAAGAAAAGATATCGCTTTAACTACGGATGTTATCGTAGGCTTTCCTGGCGAGAGCGAAAAAGAATTTACTGAGACTTATAACTTTGTTAAAAAAGTTAAATTTTATGAATTACACGTGTTTCCGTTTTCTAAGCGTAAAGGCACCAGTGCTTATTTAATGAAAGATATAGATAGCCAAATAAAAAATGAACGTGTACAGAAATTATTGAAACTTAATCGTGAATTAAAAAAGAAATACACCAAGCAATTTCTTAATAAAAAATTAGATGTACTTTTTGAAGATAATCGTACCGGATTAACTAGTAATTATTTAAGAATTAAAGGCAACTTTAAGCCAAATAAAACCAAGAAAATAACCATTACAAAAAACAATCTTTGTAACTAACTTTTACAAAACTTAAAAAAAGTGTTGTTATTTTTTTATTATATTTTATATAATATAACTCGTATTGTTACTCTAACAAAGGAGAATAATTATGGCAGTCCCTCAGAGAAGAATTAGCAAAACTAGAAAAAGAATGCGTCGTACGCATTTTAAACTTGCCCCTAAAGGCTTGGTCGTATGCAAACATTGTGGCGAGATGATTCAACCGCATATGGTTTGCCCACATTGCGGCTATTATAACGGCAAACAAATTGTTGGCAAGAAAGAAGAAAAGAAAGTTGAAAATAAAACCGAGAAGAAAGGCGAAAAGAAAAAGGAAAGTAAGAAGTAATGGAATTCAATAAATATATTGATCATACTTTACTTAAACCCAATGCCTTAGATAAAGACATCGAGAAAATTTGTAACGAAGCAAAACAATATAATTTTAAAAGCGTCTGCGTTAATCCGTGCTATGTTAAATTCGCAAAGAATGCATTAACGGGTTCAGACGTTTTAGTTTGCACCGTAATCGGTTTCCCGCTTGGGGCGACTACTACGAAAGCAAAAGTTGAAGAAACTAAAAGCGCAATTAATGATGGCGCAGATGAAATTGATATGGTCATTAATATTTCCCGCACAAAGGAACATGACTATCAATACCTTGAAAAAGAAATTAACGCGATTAAAAAAGTGTGCGGTGAAAGAACTTTAAAAGTAATTTTAGAAACCTGTTTATTAAGCGATGATGAAATTGTCGCTGCCTGCCTTGCAAGTAAAAACGCAGGCGCGAACTTTGTAAAAACCTCTACCGGTTTTTCAACCGGTGGCGCAACTATTCATGCGGTTACTTTAATGCGACAAACCGTTGGACCAGAAATGGGCGTAAAAGCTAGTGGTGGTGTCCATAACTTCCAAGAAGCAATGGCAATGATTACAGCTGGTGCAACTAGAATTGGCGCTAGTAGCGGTGTTGCAATCATGAAATCATTAAATAAATAATTTATGACTCAAGCGTTTGATAATAAAAAATATCTCTTAATTCAAAGAAGAGCGATTCTCAAACGTATTAAAGACTTTGGTGACAAACTCTATCTTGAGTTTGGTGGTAAAATTTTCGATGATTTCCACGCAGCGAGAGTATTACCAGGATTTGAGCCTGATGCTAAGATTAAAATGCTTTTAGGCTTAAAAGATAAAATCGAAATTATTATTACGGTTAATAGTGATGACATTATTTCTAATAAAGCACGAAACGATTCTGGTATTTCCTATCAAGATGAAGTGAAACGTTTAATTGATGCGTTCAAAGATATTAAATTATACGTTTCAAGTGTGGTTTTTAGTTTTTATAAAGAAAATGCCCATTTACAAAATTTTATTAATTTCTTACAAAGTAAAAAGATTCGTGTTTATAAGCATTACCAAATCGCTGGCTATCCAAATAATGTAGAACTTGTTGTAAGTGATGCTGGCTTAGGGAAGAACGAATACGTTGAAACTTCTCGCCCTTTAGTAGTAGTTACTGCACCTGGTCCAGGAAGCGGTAAGATGGCAACTTGTATTAGCCAACTTTACCATGATAATAAAAACGGAATTCGTGCCGGGTATGCAAAATTTGAAACTTTCCCAGTTTGGAATTTACCACTGAAGCATCCGATTAATTTAGCCTACGAAGCAGCGACTTTAGACTTAAACGATGTTAATTTAATTGATCCATATCATTTACAAGCCTATAAGAAGAGCGCAACTAGTTATAACCGTGATGTCGCAAGTTTCCCATTGCTACAAGCAATCTTTAAAAAGATTTATGGTTCTTCGCCATATAAATCACCAACGGATATGGGAGTTAATATGGTAGGTTTTGCGATTAAAGATAAGAAAGCGGCAATTAAGGCCGGTAATCAAGAAATTATCCGCCGTTATTATCAAACCTTAAAAAATAACTTCTTAGGTAAATTCCCGGATTCAACCGTTGAGAAAGCGCAACTTTTAATGGGCGAAGCGGGATTAACTATTGATGACCGTAAATGCGTAAAAGCATGTTTAGATAAAGCAGAAAAAACTGGTGTTCCTTGTATGGCATTAGAAAAAGGTAATGAAATTATTACCGGTAAAAGAAGTCAATTGTTAGGCGCTCCGGCGGCGTTACTTTTAAATACTTTAAAATCATTCGCAAAAATTAAAGATGATATGTTGGTGCTTATGCCTAGCATTATTGAACCAATCAATGATCTTAAAGTTCATACTTTAAAGAATCACAATCCTAGAATCCACGCTGAAGAAGTTTTAATTGCATTAGCGATTCAAGCGAACTCTAATCCAATCGCGCAAATGGTATATAAACAAATTCCAAAACTTAAAGGTTTACAAGCACACTCTAGTGTGATTCTTCCAATCGTGGATATGAAAACATTTAATAAGTTAGGAATGAATGTAACCGAAGAAGCGAAGAGTTATGCGGGTAAAATCTTTACAAAATAGTTGCAATAAATATAACAAAGTAGAATAATAATCAAGGATTAAGAGGAGGTGAATTTATGCCGAAGACAGTCGTTCGTGAAGGTGAAACGTTAGACGAGACATTACGTCGTTTTAAACGTTCGGTTAATAAATCAGGAGTCCTCTACGATGTACGTCGCCATGAAGCTTTCTATCCGAAAAGTTTACGTCGGAAGATGAAAAGCGAAGAAGCCAGACGTCGCAAATATTAATCAATAATCGATGAGTAAAAGAGTTAGGAATTGCCTAACTTTTTTATTTTAGTAAAAATCTATATTTATATAGTTATATAAATATATAAAAATAGGCGAGAATTTCACCTCTTTTTCGTTAAGTACATATATAAGGGGGATAATGTCATGTTATTCGCCTTAGGGGCGCTGATGCCTTGTGTTAATCCTTGGGAAGGAGGTAAGTCAGGTCACGTGAGTGATCTCATTATCTTATTGGTAGTGTTGTATTTAGTTGTTAGTAAACTTAGCCGCTAAATAAAAAAGTGCTGTCTAGTCATGGCTAGGCAACACCCAACAACTATCAATATTATACCATGATCTGAGGGTTACACAAGGGGCGAGTCGCCCCGCTTAGTTAGAAGGAGGTAATCTTTATGATTAAAGCAATTATTGCAGTTGTTATTGGCGCCGTCGTTTTGATTGTTGTCATGAGTACGGTCGATAAGGGCATCTCAGGTGGAGGTGGTGGAGAAGTTACGCCAACTGATGTTACAACCATTACCGTTTCAATCGAAGGGCAAGTTAATAAAGAAGGTACCTATTACATTAAAAACGATGGGACTTTAGCCGACTTAATTGAAGCCGCTGGAGGAGTAACTGGTAACGCTGATGCAAGAGCATATAATCAAGATTATGCATTAAAAAATAATCTAAGTTTTTATATTGCTCCGCTTTATGACACTAGTGAAACTTGTGCGCAAATAGAAATCACCAAGTACAACATCAACACTGCTAGTAGTGAAGAATTACAAAAGATTAGTGGTGTAACAAGCAAGATGGCAACTGGAATTGTTTCTTATCGCATTGGCGGAACTAAATTTAATCGAATCGAAGAACTCGTTAATGTTGATGGAATTGGAGCTGGTACATTAAGTAAGATGAGAAATTATGTAACTTTGAAATGATTTTCTTATTCATCTTTCTTGGTTTATTTCTTGGTTTAACATTAGTTGGCACGAATTTAATTATCTTAATCGTTTTAAGCATTGGAGTTTTCTTCTTTAGCTTAAAGCGATTTAAGAGACGCATCGCGATTAGTTTTCTAATCGCTTTTGTAATCGGCTTAGGAATATCTTTTATTAACATAAAAATTAATCCAAGCAGCGGAACTTATCTAGGTGTCGTTATTGAAACGAAAGCGAACTATTATGTGGTGATTAGCAAATTTGAGCGTCTTATTGTTTATGAAGACAACAACGTTCGTGAAGTTGGAGATATAGTTAAATTAACTGGCAATATTATAGATTTAGTAGACACTTCACTTGAAAGTGAATTTTCGTTTGTTGAATATCTAGCTAATAAAGGAATTGCTCGACAAATTAATGTTAGCGAAATTAATGTTGTGTTCGCGAACTTTATTAAGATTAAAGCGTACAAGAATATGTTTCTTAATCTTTTTGATCCGGTTGCTCGCGACTATGTCGATGCTTTTTTATTTAATGTTAAAAATTACGAAAGCTCTTCAACAATCTTGATGTCTTCGCTAAATTTAACTTTTTTATTTTCGTCTTCAGGCATTTATTTATCAATCATCTTTAAGATGGTTGAATATCTATTGTTCTTAAAATTAAACGAAAAACACACTAAACTGGGTAGCTTATTAATTCTTTCTTGGTATTTTATCTTTGCTTGTAACAAGATTGGCGTTAGGCGAATTTTCTACATAAGATTTTTCTCTTATATAAATAAATATCATCTAAAACATAAGTTCACTTATATAGAAATTATTTCGCTTGTCGGAATTAGTATGTTAACCATTAATCCTTATTTAGCGAGACAATCAGGATTTTATTTAGGATTTTTTATTTCGTTTAGTTTCTTTTTCGCTAAAAACGCACTCACACGCGGAAGAAAATTTCGTCTCGTTCCTAAAACGAGCGTTTTCGCCTTTCTTTTTATGTTGCCTATAGGCTTAAGCGATTCAGCTACGTTTCATGTGTTAGGAATAATAATTCAACTAATTTTGACGCCCTATACATTTATTTTTATGCTCATTAGTTTAGTTAGTTTATATTCTTATCCGATTAAACCGCTATTCACTTTTATGGCTAACGCATTAACGAGTTTAATGAAAGGCTTAAGCTATATTGATATCACGATTCCTTTCAAGGAATTTAGCGGGGTTTTTGTTTTAGTTTATTATCTAGTTTTGTTTTTAGCGCTTTATTTCTTAGAAAGTTATTCATATAAGAAAGTAGGTGGTTTAGTAATTGTTGGGTTATCGATTTTTACATTAAAAATAACTCCATACGAAATGTTATACGCAAATTCGATTTCGTTTCTTAATGTCGGGCAAGGTGATTCCGCAGTTATTCGATATTATGATAAAACCGTTATGGTAGATACTGGGGGTCTTACTTATAAAGATATCGCTACCGAAGTGACGATTCCTTATTTACATAAGCAAGGCATCAATCATGTTGATTATGTTTTTATTTCACATAGCGATTATGATCATACGGGAGCACTAGCTTCACTTAAAGAGCATATTCCAGTGAGAAATGTAATTGACACCAGTGAACCGTTTACGGTTACTATCAAAGATTTAACTATAAAAAATATTAATGAATGGGCGAATGAATTTAGTGATGAAAATGATAAATCCCAAGTGTTAACATTTTATGTTGCGAATAAAAACATTATGATGATGGGAGACGCTAGCGTTAATATTGAAAACAAAATCATGGAAAAGTATAGAAAAGAAGATTTTAATATCGATTTATTAAAAGTAGGGCACCACGGATCAAATACTTCTAGCAGCAAAGCCTTTCTTAATTTTATTAATCCTAAAGAAGCGATTATTAGTGTAGGCAAAAATAATAAATATCATCATCCGAATAAAGAAGTAATAAATAATCTAGAAGATTTAAAGATTAAGTATTATCGAACCGACGAAATTGGGACTGTGCATTATTACGCGCATGCTTTTTTAAAAGCATGATAGAATATTAATACGATGATTTACGTTATTTATTCAGAGAGTCAAAAAGGTTCTTTAAGACGAGAAGCAAGGAAGATCACTAAAGAAGCCTTAAATGAAGTTAATGAATTTAATTACGCTTCTTTTGATGCAAAAGAAACAAGTCTTCGTGAAATCGTAAATGCATGTCTAGAAGTCCCGATGCTAGAAAATAAAAAAGTTGTAGTAGTTAGCGATGCATATTTTTTAACGGGCGGAAAAGGAAAAGATAAAATTAATACTGAAAAAGATTATCAAATACTTGAAAAGTATATAAACACTCCCGCTAATGAAACTGATTTAATCTTATTGGTCGAGAGCGATAAGTTAGATAGCCGTGGTAAACTTACTAAATTATTAAGCGACAAAGCAAAACTTATTCCAATCGCGCCTATGAAGTTATTTGATTGGGAAAAGTTTGTTAGTCAAATTTGCGAAAAGAAAAATATCAATATCGATTACTTGGCTAAAAAAGAATTAGCGGTACGTACTTTAAATGACCGTGAACGTTTAAGTAACGAATTAATAAAATTATCTTTATATACCAATCAAATCACTTTAAACGATATTCTTACTTTAGTAAGTAAACCGCTTGAAGATAGCGCTTATGAATTAACCAACGCTTTACTTAGAGGGGATATAGCTAGCGCTTTAATTACTTATAACGATTTAACTAAAAGTAAGAAGATTGATCCAGTTACATTATTTATAATGCTCGCTAATCAGTTCCGTTTTATTTACCAAGTAAACTACCTGCACGATCAAGGAAAACGAATCACTGAAATAATGGAATTATTATCGGCCAAAGAATTTAGAGTAAAAATGGCATATCAAAACGGAAAAGCTTTTAAAAATTCATTACCGAAAATTTTAGATGATCTCTATGAGATAGATAATAAAATAAAAAGCAGCCAAATTGATAATTCTTTAGCTGCTGAATTATTTATTGTTAATTTTAAAAATAATTATTTTTAATTACTTTAAAGAATTAACTAGACGAGCAACTTCGCTTTTTTGTCTTGCAGCGGTGTTACGATGTTGAGCGTGTGTACTTACTGCTTTATCGATTAAGCGATAAGCATTTTTTGCGGCTGTTTCAGCTGCTTTCTTGTCTTTCTTTTCGACTGCTGCTTTAACTTTTTTAATTTCAGTACGAAGTGCACTGCGTGCAACAATGTTTCTTTGGTGCGCTTTTTCGTTAGTGCCAATTCGTTTGATTTGTGATTTGATTTGAGCCATAAATTTACCTCTTTAGTCTTGTGTTAGTATATAAAATAATTTACTTATTTACAACCAGAA
>JAKSUY010000030.1 GCA_024408495.1 Bacilli bacterium | reverse complement strand
TTAAATATTTTCTTTCATAAATGCGATAATTAACCTTGTTATTTACTTTAATTATGTCTTTTGTAACCTTAAAGCCTCTAATTAAAGTAGAAGGGATTTTTTCATCAACCGCTAAATAAACGGTAGCGGGACATTCGGTAAAGAAATCAAACCCTTGGCGAACTTCAGTTAACTTAGATACTTTTGTATCGAAAGTTACAATGTAATCTAGGCCGATATATTTCTTAGGTATAGAAATAATCTTTGCATCGCTATTAGAATAAATACGACTTCCTAGTTTTAGATTTTCTTGTAGATAATACCAACCACTAGTATCCCACGGCGCAACAAAACGGCTGCTCACCGGGACAGCTGGTAATTTATTTAATAAATTATTCATAATCTCATTTTACTAGAAAAACATAAAAAACAAAACCCCGCTTTAGCGGGGCCTTGTTAATGATTAATGATTAATTTACTTTTTTGGAGCAACTTGTTTATTTGCTTCGTTCGCGGTTTTCACTAAGTTAGTGAATGCTGCTGGATCAGATACGGCAATCTCGCTTAACATCTTTCTATTGATATTAACGTTTGCTTTCTTTAATCCACACATAAAGCGGGAATAAGAAATGTTGTTAGTGCGGCACGCTGCATTAATTCTTTTAATCCAAAGTTTACGATAATCGCTCTTAAGTTGTTTACGATTAACGTAACTATATCTTTCACCACGTAAGACTTGTTCTTTTGCAGTTTTAAAGAGAGTATGTTTACTTCCAAAGTAACCACTAGCCTTCTTTAATACTTTCTTTCTACGTTGATGAGTAACGGTTCCACCTTTTACACGCATACACTACCCTCCTTATTGAATGAGATCCTTCTCACGTTTATAGTCAGCATGGCTAACTAAACGAGCGTTACGAAGATGTCTCTTTTGTTTTGTGGTCTTACGAGGCGCTAAATGACCTTTATAAGCACAATGTCTTTTCATCTTACCGGTTCCGGTAATCTTTACGCGTTTATATAAAGCGCGCTTGGTTTTCATTTTTGGCATAAGTTTCCTCCTTACTTTTTAAACTTAGATGCGAGGATGGCAATCATGAATCGACCTTCCATATATGGATTCTTTTCAATGGTTGAAACCTCGGTTAGTTGAGCAATAAATTTATCTAATACTTCACGACCAACTTCAATGTGTGCCATTTGACGTCCACGATATCTCACAACCGCTTTAACTTTATCGCCCTTAGATAAGAATTCATGCGCACGGTTCGCTTTAGTAAGTAAATCGTGTTCACCAATTTGTGGTGTTAATTGAATTTCCTTTAGCTCCACTGTATGCATGGCTTGATTACGTTTATTTTCTTTAGCTTTCTTTTGAGCTTCGAAACGATATTTACCGTAATTAAGTATTTTACATACGGGCGGTCTTGCATTCGGAGCGACACAGAGTAAATCAAGATCGTAGTCTTGGGCTCTCTGATAAGCTTCGCGAGAACTCATCACGCCTAATTGTTCGCCTTCAGGACCAATTAACATGACTTGGGGAAATCTGACTCGTTCGTTAACGAGGTCGACTTCCTTTTTTTCTGGTAATTTACCAGGTTGTTGATAGTAGTAAGAGATAAATTATTTCCTCCTTAGTAAGAAAAATGGATGCGTTCCCGCACCCAACTCATACGTAACTAATAAGTTACTTATGTAGCTTTTACCAATCTACTAGGTAGATCTGGTGTCCAGGTGTGGAACTTTCTACTTTCTTAACTGCGAATAACTATAGCACATCTATTTAGATAATTGCAAACAAATGTTTACATTGATGTATATTCTAGCCCATTAATCACAAAGTGTATCATCGTAATCATTGTGATTTTGAATGGTCATGCTAATATTTATCAGTAAATAAAAACATGAAGATAATTATCCTATATTTTAGTTTGAATTATGGTTTTATTATTTATATAATATGGTAAGCATATAAGGAGTCTATCTATGAGTGAAACAAATATTACCAATGCTCGTTTTGAACTCGTTAGTTCATCGATTAAAGGTTATAAGGAAGTGCAAGTTATCTTTAACTATCAAGGAAAAGATAGAAAGTACTTTATTTTTATTAAAGAAGCTAAAAACGTTAATTATATTAAAGAAGCTAAAAAGCAATTTAATGAAGATGTTAAGTCAGGAAAAGTCATTAAAGTATTAAAACATAGCAGTAATTCAACTAGACCATGGTTAATCGCGGCTACATCTATATTAGGCGTAGCTGCTATTACATTAGGTGGTTTATTTATATGGAAAGCTTTAACTAAAGTAAGCTACAATCCAGGTGATGCGGTAGAAGTTGCGCCTGAGGTGGTTGTTCCTGCTGGTAGCACTTATAGCGTAAACATTGAAAACACAACCGCTAAAGTCGGAGAAAAATATCATACTGATATCACTCTTGGTTCATCTAACTTAATTGGTGCAGATGAATGTTTTCTTCCTGACAAACCAGTAAGTATTATTTCAGGCACTAAGGCGCTAAAGGCAGAAGAATATAGTTATACCTTAAGTTCATCAAAATTATCAGCGACATTAGACATTGAAGGCCAATATGTCTTTGGCCCTATTTTTGTTAATTTAGTTTTAGTGACACCTAGCGAGCCAGGACCTGCTCCAACTCCATGGTATTTAGATACCAATTATCTAAATGCATTGACTTGTGAAGATGTTGGCATTTTACAAAAAGTAAAAGTAAATGGTATTGATCACAAAGTGCGCTTAATTGGTATTGATCACGATGAAGAAGCGGGAAACAATAGCGAAACAAATAAGGCTCATACAACTTGGGAATTCGCTAATTTCATTTGCGATGAAAATGGTTTTTCTTTAGCAACGTTTTGGAACGATATCAACGATGGCGAGAATCCTTGCGGCGACTATCTTAATTCCTCAATTCGATATGCACTAATGGGGAAAGGTAATCCAGAAGGTTCTTATGGTTGGTATGAAAAAGGCCAAGGTGAGCGCTCTAAAAAATACAAAAAATCAGTAATCGAAATGCTACCTGCTGATTTAACAGCAAAATTAAAATCTGTTAAAAAGAATATAGTAGATTTTGAAACTCCTAATATTTACGCTGATAATGTTTGTAATGATGAATTATTTATATTATCTTCTGGTGAAATTGGAGATCCATTCCACTATTCAAGAGGCAAGGATAAATTATATGCTTATTATTCACCTTGCAACAACGACCAAAACTATCCTGATATCCGACGCATAAAAAGACAAATTAAATTCAAAGAAGAAGAAGGAGCAGGAACATCGGCAACCATGGTCATTGATTCTGAATATAATATCGGAAAGATAGAAAGTCTTGCAGGGTACAATTCTACTGACAAACCATTTTTGCCAGATGTTTCAGATAACGTGACAAGCGGATCAGCTTATTGGCTTCGTAATATTGCATACAATTACGAGTATAGTAGCGATGCTTATCCTACCTGTATATCTAGCAGTGGTTTAAGTTGCCATTCTCTGCATGGTAACGGCAATCAACTAGCAACTCCAGTGGCGCCGGCTTTCTGCTTATAATATCATTTAAAATATAATGAAAATATCTTGTTTTGCCTTATGTATATCAATTACATTTTTGTGTGCGTGCTCTTCTCCGAAAGATCCAGAACCAGATCCTGGAAAAGAATTTGAAGTAAAGCTAGATTCTAAAACGTTAAAAATTGATAATTTTGTAGCGAAAGAGAACACAGATTATAACGCTAAGTTTAGTTTTGTAGAAGAAAATTATAATTACCGTTTTCCAGATAAAATTCTTCTTTATATTGATGGCAATCGTATTAGCTCTGATCAATATAACTATAGTTTTGATACCGGAAATTTATTGGTTGATAAATCTCTTATCAAAGGTGATTTAAGAATTGTTGGAGAATGGACAATTATTGATGGCTATCAAGTAAATTTTGAAACCGACTCACACATCCATTTTTATTTCTATAAAACGAGAAATTATTCAACCACGCCTATCGAAGATACCATTGCGATTGCGCGTGATTTTAACGGAAACCCGATTACGGACGGCACTGGTGAAATCAATTTTAAATATGAAATTGACAATAATTACGAAAAGGACTTATTTTGGGTCTGTGGAATGTCAGACGGGATTAAAGAAATAGGAACATCTGGCATTTATCGTATTGAAAACATTAAGAGTAATATTCGAGTCTGCTTGAGCAGCAAAAAAGCGTATTGTAAAAATTTATGTGCTAGCGCTGATTATGACAACCGTTCTTTTACTTTTAGTTGGGATGTTGATGAAAGCATAGTTGAGAGCGTTGATATAGATATCGTTCATGGCGTTAAAACAAAACATGATAACATAACTTCTATCCCATACACTTTTAATGATGATAGCGCTGTTGCTGAAGAAGAATTATATCAATTTACTTTTACTCCTATACTTAAGAATGGGAGTAAAGGTGATTCTATTAAAAAAGATATGATGCTTTCTTCTAGTAGTAGGTTCGCTAATTTTCCGAGAGTAGAGATAAATACAAAGGATGATTTGCTTCCACCCTATAATGTTGTAAAAGATCCTAGCGGACGTTTCAACGTTTCAATTGTTAATAATAATTATGTTCAAAACATTATCAAAATTTTTGATGACCAAAATAATATTGTTTATGATAGTTCGGACGGGAATCCTTCTGATTTTGATAAGTCAAAAATAAAAGTACGTGGTAATACATCGACAGTTGAATCTAACGGAAAAGAATCTTATAAAATTAAATTAGCTAATAAAGTTGATTTACTAGATCCGTTTTTAAATCGTTCTACTCAGCTTGGCGGTGATGCTTATAAAGATAAAGAATGGTTATTGCTTAATTGCGGAAATCAATTAAATGAACTAGGCGGCTTTTCAATTGAAAACACATTAAAAAACGCACTAGAAGATTCCAATGTTTTAAAGAAAGATTGGTGGGTGCCGCAATGCCAATATGTTACTTTATTTATGAATAGCGATTTCAAAGGCATCTATATTTTATGTGAAGCGGTTACTAAAGGTAATGTTAGTGAAACCACGCCATCTGTTCAATCCCGTTGCCCAATTAGTGATGATGGTTTTATTGTTGAAAACGATGCGTACAATTGGAAAGAAAATTTAACTTTTAAGACTCATATTAATCAGGAGGTGAAGTATATGGAATATACCTTTAAATATCCTGACTCTGATGATTTAATTCAAGATGGCGGATATGAAAACGAAAAATATTTGTATATAAGTGATTGCATTAAAGAATTTGAAAATTACTTTTATGCATCGCCTATTGATTCACGCTATAAAAATTATATCGATGTAGAGAGTTTTGCATTATGGACCGTTGCTCATGATTTAATGCATGTAAGCGACCAATATGGCAGCAACATGTTTATCTATAAAAAAGATAGCAGTAACAATAGTAAATTAACTGCTGGAACCACTTGGGATTTTGATAGTGCTTTTATTGGTAATTTAGATGAGGAACATCCAAGAGGATTATGTTTTCACCGAAGTTCAGATTTTTACTATATAAGAGGATTTAAGAATGTTAGTGAATTTATTGATGATACCCAAGGTATATTTGATAAAAGCAAAGAGAATATAGTTAATGATTTTGAATCTTACATTGGATACTTAACAAGCAAAGAAAATGTTTATAACGCTTTATTAAATACTGAAGCAAAACGATTCGGAACGGATCAAGTTCAATTCATAGATCAAGTCAATCAAATTAAACATTTTTTACAAGTGCAGATTGCATATATCAACGAGCACTCTTATAGTATATAAATCATTAAGACATTTATTCATATAGTAATAATAGCCATGGATAATTCAGCAAGGAGATATCTTAAACGCATATATGAAAAATAGAAACGCGTGAAGATAGAGAATGAAATGATAGGTTACTTCTTACTTTATTAGTAGACAAGTAAATAAGTTGTAAATATAATTTATATAGTTATGAAGAAAGTAAAATACTTATTCTTATTAGTGCCTTCGTTATTTTTAATGACGAGTTGTCAAACCACTCCACACGTCGATACGATTACGGAGAAAGAAGCGCAGGATTTTATTTATACCAATTATAAGGATGTAGTGGCGAAGGCGCCTAGTACCTCAAGTACCATTAAATGGGAAGTTAAGAAAGATAATGATGCCGGTGAAGCGAAAAAAGAAATTGGTTTATATATTGATGGTAATTCAGTAGCGGATAATAAAGGTGACAAAATCGCTCTTACTAGCACTGATCGTCTTAATCAATACGCAAACGACGATTTGAATAAAGATGTAATGGGTAAAGTCGGTACAGATGCAGTTGTCGCAATGAATCCTACTATCTATCAGTATCTTTATCAGTCCGAACAACGTCAATTAAGTGGTTGTAACCTTGTTTATAAGAATGGTCCTAATAATGGTTTAGTTATTATTAGCCAACTTCAAAGCACCACTAGCGTGCATACTCGTTCTCATACTTATAACGCTCAAGGTTTAGAAACTGAATTTAAAGTTGAATTAAATAAAGATGATTTAATCTACACGATGACCATTAACTTTAAATACGAATAATAATTATTTTAATAAAAGGGAAAGAGGAGTGATGATTCACTCCTTTTTTATTAGCAAAATAAAAATTTGACCATTTTTAAAGTTATGTGCTAATATAAGGTTACTTGCTTGTCAAGAATCCACACAAGAGAGATGAAAAAGTGTGGTAGCAACTCTAGTTCACTAGTAAGTGCTATCTCGAAGCGGAGAAATCCGAGCGACAAGACGAGAACTGTTAGATAAATAGCTTCCTCGTCTTGAGGAAGTTTTTTAATTTAAGAGGTAAGAGTATGAAAAGATTATTTACATCGGAAGCCGTTAGCGAAGGTCATCCGGATAAAGTCGCTGATCAAATCGCTGATGCGATTGTGGATGCGTGTTTAAAAGTAGATCATAATTCACATGTTGCATGTGAAGTGTTTATTAGCGAAGAATATGTTTTAGTGGGTGGAGAAATTACCTCTCGCGCGCATATTGATTATGAGAAGATTGTTCGTGATACTTTAAAAAGAATCGGCTATCTTAAACCGGAATTAGGGATTGGTTATAAAACTTGTAAGGTTGATATTAAAGTTAAGAAGCAATCACCCGAGATTAATAAAGCGGTGTCTAATAAAGATATTCTTAAATTGGGCGCTGGTGATCAAGGGATTGTATTTGGGTATGCGACTAATGAGACTAAAAGTTATATGCCTCTTCCTATTACTTTAGCGAATGCGATTATGAAACGCGCCTCTACTTTAAGAAAAGAGGGTAAGTTTAAAGACGCTAGACCAGATATGAAGTCACAAGTTACTTTTGATTATGACGCTCATCAGATTGATACTATTTTAGTAAGTATTCAGCATCATCCAAATATTAATAAGACTAAATTTAAAGATTATGTTCTTAAGAATGTAATTCTTCCCGTAGTGAAAGAATATAAATTGAATGCGAATTTTAAAACTTTAATTAATCCAAGTGGTTCTTTTGTAGTAGGTGGTCCACTTGGCGATACGGGTTTAACTGGAAGAAAGTTAGTGTGTGATACTTATGGAGGTTCCGCGCATCAAGGTGGTGGAGCCTTATCAGGAAAAGATCCCACTAAGATTGATCGAAGCGCAACTTATTACGCTAGATATATCGCGAAAAACTTAGTGGCGGCGGGCGTAGCGAAACGTTTAGAAGTAGAAATATCTTATGCAATTGGTGTAAGTAAACCTCTTAGTATTTCTTTCTTAACTTTTAAGACTAGTAAATACAAAGATGAATTAATCGACAAGATTATTAAAAAAGTATTTGATGCTCGCGTTGGAGCAATTATTAAAAACTTCTCGCTTAATAATCCTAAGTTTAATTATATCGATACTGCGACCTATGGTCATTTTGGTCGAGATGATTTAAATGTTCCTTGGGAAAAATTAGATAAAGTAAAAGAAATTAAGAAATTACTTAAATAGCCTTGATTACATCAATGGTGTAGTATTGACCGTTTTTGCCGGCTTCAGGATTATATTCGCCAGGTTCACCTTCTTCTGAACCTAACATTAAATTATTGGAAATTACTCGAATCGCTAAGGACGGAATGTTGTAATGCTTACAAACATTAGCAACGGCATAGCTTTCCATCTCTTCGCAATCTTCTTTATATCGTCCATATAATTTGTTAACAAAATCAACACTAGTATTCCAACAATCGCTTGAAGAGATAACTCCATTAACAGTAATGTGTCCGACTTTTTCACACTTAACCTCGCTAGCGATTTTTAGCAAATTTTCATTACTCTGAAGAGTAGGATGCTCTAAGCCATTATATTTTCCTTCCCATGCGCTTGGATCATCGCCAGGGCCTTTAAAAGATGATATATCTAAAATATCTTTACCTAGAACAATATCGTTAACGTTAATATTGTCATGATGTCCTCCAGCCGTGCCTTCACTAATTACGTATTTAGGCGCATACTGTTTAATTCCAATCGTAGTAGTCATCGCTGCTTCGCTTGTTCCGATTGGTGATTCAACTACCACTACTTGTTTATTGTTGATTTTGCCAATATGAAAACTGATGTTATCAATCTTTTCTTCTTTCTTATTTTCTAACGAATTAATAAGAATACTAGTTTCTTCCCAACCTTTTCCATTGTTAACTCCTACTACCATCACATCGTAACTAGGCTTATTACAACTAGTAAATACTCCTAATGAGAGAAAAAGAGTACTAAGCATAATATATTTGATTTTTTGCATATACTAACCTCGCATAAATTATTATATAATATAAGTAAAGAAAGGAGATAAATTATGAAACTAACAATTATTGGTAAAAATGTAAAAATTACCGAAGGTATTAAAGGCGCCTTAGAAAAGAAATTTTCTAAATTTAACAAGTATTTTGACCGCGAAGATGTTACTGGTCGAGTTTTAGTAAGAACTTATCCTGTTGGTAAGAAACTAGAAATCACGATTTTCACTCCTCAAATTATCTTTAGAGCCGAAGCGATTGATGATGATTTATATAATGCGATGGATATCGCGATGGAAAAATTAGATGGCCAAATGCGAAAACTTAAGACTCGTATTGGTAAGAAACAAAAACGTCAATCTATTGCCGAAGCAATTTATCTAGAAAAAATAAAGGCCGAGAAATTAAAGAAAGAAGAAGAGGAAGTAGTGAGAACTAAATCCATTCACCTAGAACCAATGACGATTGATGAAGCAATCGCTAGAATGGATGCAATCGATCACGATTTCTTCTTATATTTAGACGTGGATGAAAATAAAATCTCAGTAGTCTATCGTCGTCTTGATGGCGGCTTTGGTCTATTAGAGGCTGATAACAAAATTAAGTAAACATTTCTTTCTTAAAATGTATTAAAATACTTTCGTATGAACGCGAAAGGAAAAGTTATTGCTACTGATTTAGACGGAACGCTTTTTTATCCGAAAAAACGTTTACGGATGATTAACACCGATAATAAGCTTTTCTTACGCAAATTCATTGATCAAGGTGGTCGAGTAGTTTTAGTTAGTGGACGTAACCTACGTTACCTAGAAAAAGTTAAAAGAAAATTAAAACGCCCAGTAGATGCGATTGGCTGTAACGGCGCCTTCATTAAAGTAGATAATAAATTCATTAAAAAAAGCCCGATGAATAATCAAAGATTATTAAAAGTCTTAGAAGATATGAATAAACGCTTTAAGATTGGTGGGGTCTTTTTAATGTGTGAAGAATATAATTTTATCGTCCCAAAACAAGAATTTGGATTATATAATCGCATCGGCTTCTCTTTATATCAACTTTGGCAAGGAATTTATAAAGAAAAAACTGTTAGGAATGATAAAGTTCTTCATCAAGCTTTGAAAGAGGCAAAAATCTATAAAATTATGATTTTCTTTGGTCCAAGTAAGAAAAAAATGATTTATTGTTATAACGCAATGAATGAGATGATTAAACTTTACCCCGACTTCGCTTTCGCGTATAATGGACCAAGCATTGAAATGAGCAATTCCAACGCCACCAAAGCACTCGCTGTAAAACAATATCTTGATTATCTCAAGATAAAACACGATAATGTTATGGTAGTCGGTGACAGTGGAAATGACATTACGATGTTTGAAACTTTCCCTAATAGTTTCTGTATGGCACAAGCTAACGATGAGATTAAAAGGAAAGCAAAACACGTCATCCGACGCGTAAACGAAATAGAAAAGTATTTGTAAAAAAGGAGATTAAAAAATATGAATAACTTATCATTATCCGTTCTCACCTTAATTCACTACAATGTGATTATCCGTGATACTTTGGAATATGCGCTTAACCGCCAATCATATGCTCTAGAAGCATATAATTACAAAAAGAAAGGCGTGATGGTTGAAATTGAACAACCAACCGCTTTAAAGCAATTCTTAGACAAAAACGAAAAGATTGGTAAAAAGATTACCGATGAAGTAAAAGCTTTGTATGCGGAAGTATACGCTGACGATTCAACTATTTGTAAAGTCGCCACTAACGAATTAAGAGTGGATCATGGTCAACATATGGCAATTTACGATAACGTCTTCCCACTTCGTGAAGATATTAATAACGTGATTGCGGCGCACATTGGTTTTGCCCGTAAGAACAATTTATTTGAAGATAGTTTAATGAAATTAATCGTTGCAGATGAAAAGATGTACCGCGCAGTTGCTTATACTTGCTTATATGGTGATTTAGAAAGATTATTCGTTGAATATAATAAAGCTAGAAATGAAGCAAAAGGTGAATTAACCCCACAATCAAATTTCATTCAAGGTGAATTACTTAAGGTCGTTAATCACATTAAGTTTATGAGAGATAACCAAAAAGCGACGGATGAAGATACTTGGACCGTTGCTGATTATGTTCTTAAGACCGTTGATCAAACTAGCGGACGTAGAATGCTTCCTAAAGACAAAAAGTTTAAAGATGTCTTTGATGAAGGAAGAAAATTAATTAATGAATTCTTAGCCAAAAGTGAAAAAGAATGGAAAGAATTATATGAACCCGCCATTAAGGAATTACTTGAAAAGAGTAAGGCTAACAATGGTCAAATTAAAGTTGATGTAAAACCTGAGGAGAAGAAAAACTAATGCTTAAGAAGTTAAGTTTTAAAGAATTAGTCTTATACGCTACTAGTGCCGTTATTGCCCTAGTTGGTTTAGTCTTCTTAATTCTTGGTATTGTCGCGGATAATTTAGGTATTGATTCATCTTTATATAAAGTCCAGGCTGCTTTTCCTTGGCGTTATCTCGGTTTAATTATTATCGCAGTGGCCGTTGTTTTTGCGATTAGCGTATTATGCGTATTTGCCAAGAAGACTGACCGTGTTGCGGACCGTGAAGCTAGACGTAAACAACGTTTAAGCGCGATGATGAGCGATATTGAAAAACAAGAGGAAATCGTTGTAAGCGATGGCAAGATTGTCGATGAAAAGAAAGCAGTCGAAGAAAAAGAAGAAGAGGTTGAGACTAAACCGGTTCAACCAGTTGAGAGTAAAACGGAAGAGCCTAAAATCGACCAACCCGTAGAACAAAAAGTAGAAGAACCAAAAGTTAATCAGCCAACCGATAATAATCCTAACGGAGTTAATTAATGAATATATACGAAGAGCTTAAGGCTCGCGGATTAATCGCTCAAGTCACAAACGAAAAAGAAATTAGTGATTTAGTGAATAATGGCAAGGCTAAGTTTTATATTGGCTTTGATCCTACGGCCGATTCTCTTCATGTTGGTCATTTTATGACCTTAGCGCTTATGAAGCGTCTACAAGATGCGGGCAATACTCCAATTGTATTACTTGGTGGAGGCACGGCTCATATTGGTGATCCTAGTGGGCGCAGCGATATGCGTAAGATGCTTACTAAGCAAGAAATTGATAATAACGTTAATGCTTTTAAAGAACAAATTGGACATTTTATTGATTTAAAGAAAGCTATTATCCTAGATAATAGTGAGTGGCTTCTTAAATTAAATTACGTAGATTTACTTCGTGATGTTGGTCCTCATTTTATGGTCAACAATATGCTTAGAGCCGAATGTTATAAATTAAGAATGGAGAAAGGCTTATCCTTCTTAGAATTTAACTATATGATAATGCAAGCATATGACTTCTATCATCTATTCACTAATTATGGATGCAATCTTGAATTCGGTGGCGATGACCAATGGTCAAATATGTTAGCCGGCACTGAGCTTATTCGTAAGAAAACTGGTAAAGACGCAAATGCTTTGACCATTAACTTATTACTCACTAGCGATGGTAAGAAAATGGGCAAAACCGAAAAAGGCGCAGTGTGGCTTGATGCAAAGAAAACTTCTCCATATGACTTCTATCAATATTGGAGAAATATTGATGATAAAGATGTCATTAAATGTTTTAAATTATTAACTTATGTATCTTTAGGTAAGATTAAAGAATATGAATCTTATCCAGGCGAGAAGATTAATGAATTAAAAGAAATCTTAGCCTATGAATTAACAAAAGTTGTTCATAATGAAGAAGAAGCTAAGAAGGCTCGTGAAATGGCGAAGAGCGCTTTCTCGGGTAACGCGGATAATATTCCATCTAAAGAAATTAGTGTAACTAATGATACACCAGTATTAGAAGTATTAATGTTAGCGGGTTTAACTCCTTCAAAAAGTGAAGGACGTAGATTAGTAGAGCAGGGCGGATTATTTATTAACGACAATAAAGTAACTAATCCAAATTTAATTATTTCTTTAAGCGACTTAAAGAACGGCATTAAAGTTAAGAAAGGTAAGAAGACTTTCTTAAAAATAATTAGTAAATGAAAGAAATAACAATAACTGAATTAGAAGCAAGACAAACGGCTTTTAAGTATGTGAAGAAATATTTAAGCGACGCTCCACTAGGCTTTATTGAAAAACTATTTAGAAAGAAAGATGTAAAGGTAAACGGACACTGGGTGGATAAATCCTTCATCTTAAACGCTAATGACGTCCTACGCATTTATATAAAGGATGAACAATTAGAGGATTTTAAAAAGAAGAAACCCTATATTCCAACTAACTTTAATAGTCTAATTATTTATGAAGATGATAATTTATTAATTCTTAATAAAGAGAAAGGAATATTAGTGCACGAAGATAAAAATGAGAAAGTAAGAACATTATCGAATCAAGTTATTTCTTATTTAACTAATAAAGGTGAATATTCTTCTTTAAATGTAAATGGGTTTACGCCTGCTCCTTGTCACCGTTTAGACCGAAATACTTCCGGCTTAATTGTATTTGCGAAAAACATGGAATCATTACAAATCATGGAAGAGCTCTTTAAAGAAAAAACAGAACTAGATAAATATTATTTAGCGTTAGTGGTAGGCGAAATTAAAAAGAGCGGAAGTATTAACGCTCCACTAAAAAAAGATGCTAGTACAGGCAGAGTAAAAATTGATTTAACGGGTAAGACTGCGATTACTGAATACAGTGTTAAGAAAAATTATAATGGTTATACCTTATTAGATGTCCATCTAATTACGGGGCGCACTCATCAAATAAGAGTGCATCTTGCGAGTATTGATCATCCGGTTATTGGAGATGCTAAATACGGTAACTTTAAACTTAATCACGAATTTAAAAATAAATATAAATATGAGACTCAATTCTTACACGCTTATAAATTAGAGTTCCATAACATTAAAGGCAAGCTTGCTTATTTAAGCAATAAAACATTTATGTCTAATTTAACAAATAAAGAAGAGACTATTTTAAAGTCTTTATAATTGTTTGTATCTCTTTCTTTACACCTTCGTGTTCGTTATCGTATTTAGTAAAGTTATGAGATATTTTTTTAATATTAGGTTTAGCATTTTTCATACAATATGCATTTGGTAAATCTTTTAGCATTTCAATATCATTAAGATCATCACCAAAGGCATAAACTTTATTAATTGGTACTTTCATTTCTTTAGCGATTGTTCTAATCGCTTTAGCTTTATTAGAATGTTCCTCAAATACTTCTACATATCCTTGATATTCATCAACCCAACAGCGCGCGTTGCATCCAGTACCTTTAAATAAAGATATTAATTTCTTTTGATTAAATTTACGGTCTTCTAACTCCATTAAAAAAGTCATTACGGGATTTTTTAGATTAGAATCTAAGGTTCCATAAGTTAGTTTCATATTTATTAACCAAAACTTAGGATCTAAATAAGCTTTATTATTAGTCGCATATATTTCCGTGTCGGTCTCATTAATTACGTTTTTAACTTTAAAGTATTTGCTCACTAATTTAACGAGTTCTTTAATCTTTTTAGGCGGGAAATAGATACAAGTATCTAATTTAGGATTATTCGGATGATGTAAATGTAAACCATTTAATCCAATAATGGGAGTGTCTAGTCCAATATCGTTATAAAACTTTTTAATATTATGAGCGGGACGGCCACTCGCTAAGACTACTTTATAGCCTTGCTTATTAATCTTATTTAGATATTTACGAGTAGAAAAAGGAACCTTCTTTTCTTTAGTTAAGAGGGTTCCATCTAAATCAATAACAAATAGATATTTATTTTTCATCAAACAATCCGACTGCGTGTTTCACACGTTTAAGAGTAACATTCGCGACTTGACTCGCTCTTTTTGCGCCTTCCGTTAATGCTTCTTTTACTAAATCCGATTTTAATATTTCGTTATAACGTTTCATAAACGGTTCTAATTCATTAATTACGGTATCAGCGATTTCTTTTTTAAAATCACCATAACGATAACCATTAAATTGTTTCTCGGCTTCCTCAATACTTACACCTTTAATACCAGCGTAGATATTTAAAAGATTAGAAATGCCTGGTTTATTAGTCTCGTCATATTTAATCTCGGAACCACTATCAGTGACCGCTGACATAATCTTTTTACGAATAATATCCGGGCTATCCTTTAGATAAATGTCGCCTTTCGGATCAGATTTAGACATTTTCTTAGTTGGATCAGATAACGACATAATGCGTCTAGTGATTTTACTTACATTGGCTTTTGGCATCACCAAGACTTTGCCGTATCTTTTGTTAAAACGATTTACTAAATCACGAGTGAGTTCAATATGTTGAACTTGGTCTTCTCCAACTGGTACGATGTCTGCATCATAAAGAAGTATGTCTGCACTCATTAAGACTGGATAGGCAAATAAGCCTAGACCAATTGCGCTATCTTTCATCTTTTTGCTCTTGTCTTTAAATTGCGGCATACGAGATAACTCACCCATATAAAGATAATTTTGCAAAATTGCGTTTAGTTCGCTATGAGCGCTTACATCACTTTGTAAGAATAAAGCGGTCTTCTTAGGATCAAGACCACTAGCGAGATAAAAGGCGGCTAAACTCTTTGAGTTTTCCTTTAATACTTTCGGGTCAATT